>SVQF01000077.1 GCA_015065445.1 Oscillospiraceae bacterium
GAATGGATAATACACTTTCGTTCATTATGTGACAAAGGAGGTGACGGCGTGAAAAAATACAATTACTTTGACGATGACGACATAAACGCAATTGGCGAAGTAAGGCAGCGTGTTAAGACCGAAGACGCAGAAACCAAACACGATAAAGAAGAAGTGCTTGACGCAATCAAGGCGTTTTCAAACACGGGCGACAGACGGTTTATCACGAGGGCACGTGAAGTGCTGAGCAAAAACCCGTTTGAAGAACTCGAAAAAGCCAGCAAACGCAAAAAGCGGCTTGTATCGTTCTTTATGTTTATGGTCTTTATGGTATTTTTTGTTCTGCTTGTATTTCTGACCGTACACTCCGTCACCAAAGAAAACGAGCGAATTGCCAAGTTTAACACTGACGCAGGCACAACCTGTGCACAGTACTCGGCTCAATTCGGCAACACGAATTACGAAAACCTTTACAACAAGTACGGCGTGCAGGGCTACAGAATGACAGGTCTGTGCTACGTGCGTGAAATGGACTTTGACCACGACGGAATCAGCGAACTTCTGCTGGCGTACAACGACAGCGGCGTTTACTATGTTGAGGTGTGGGGATACAATAACGACGGCGTTTTCTCTGTACTGCTGCACGAAAAGGCAACGCAGACAAAAAAGAAAACGGGAGATGCGTGGATTACCGTTTACGCCAAAAACAACAAGTACTACATAGGCGTTCACGAAGAGGGCGATATAACAAGTGTTAGCCTTCTCGGTCTTCGTGGCGAAAAATTTGAAAGCAGATACACCGCCTCGTACGACGCAAAGGCAGAGGCGTTTACTATCAAAGGCGAGGTTGACGCAATTTCGTTTGAACGCATAAAACTCGCTGTACTTAGCGAGCAGAAAGCCACCGTTATTACAAATCAGGTTACCGAAACGATTGAGGGCTTCTCCTCGTCTAACGGCGACGAATCTGTAAAGGACGCAATTTCAAACACAAGTATCAACGCTGCGTTTTACCGCATTGTTGAGGAACGCAACCAGAAATACGGTGCCGCAGAGTATGTGGAAAAGAACGGGCTTGCGTATGTTAACGGCCTTGCCGACGTTGAACTTATTGACTTTAACGGCGACGACCAGGACGAACTGATGCTGATTTACCGCAAATCCGTAAAATCACGTACTGAGGACTACAACGGCAACTACGTTGCTGTTGAAGAGGATAAATACTATATTGAAATTTACCGCTACAACGGTACGAGTGCGGTTATCGCATATAAGGGCGAGGGCATTTCAAACAGCCTTGACGAGCCGGACGACCAGTACTTTATCCTGAAAAAAGAAAACGGCAGAACTTACTACTGCCAGAACGCTTACTCGTCAAGGGAGTACGGCAGAATAATTCACGCCTCATCTACAATTATGAAGTTTAACAAGGTTAACTTTGAACCAACGTTTAAGGCGTCGTACAATTCGGAATACGGATACGGCGAATACTTTATTGACGACGAAGAGGTGTACAAATCCCGCTTTAACGAAGAGGGCTATCAGGTGCCGCTCTTTGACGGCAACGAAGATTACGACGCAAGCGTATTCTATATAACATACCTGCAACGTGATTCGGATAATGCCGCCGACGTAAAAGACCAGGTTGCCAAAACCAACGAAACGATTAAGCAGCTCAACCCGTCGTACAACCCGAACTAAAGTAAAAAACAACCGAGCAAGCTTTTCTTGCTCGGTTGTTTTTACGTATTGAACTTATTTAACAATTGTACCCATTGTGTTTGGTGCCATACCTGCTGCGTTTGCTTCGTCGGTGTCGATGTGCATTGCGAGTGCATAGCTGTCTGACACACGTACAACAACGTCGCCGAAGGTGAGGTTTCTGCCGTTTGAGGTAGGAATTTCAACCGATACGATTTCGCCGTTTGTGAGTCCCATTTCCTCTGCGTCCTTGGTGGTTGCGTGGATGTGACGCTTTGCAGCGATAACGCCCTTTGTGAGTTCAACCTCGCCTGCAGGACCAACGAGTTTGCAGGTGCCTGAACCCTCAAGGTCGCCCGACTCTCTTACAGGAGCGGTAACGCCGATTGAACGTGCGTCTGTGAGTGAGATTTCAACCTGCGTTTCGGGTCTTACGGGACCGAGAATAGAAACTGCGGGGAACTCGCTCTTTGCACCTACAACTCTTACTCTCTCTTCGCAGGCGAACTGACCCGGCTGAGAAAGCATTTTTTTGCAGGTGAGCTCGTAGCCCTTGCCAAAAAGAGTTTCGAGGTCTTGCTGAGACACATGCACGTGACGTGCAGAAATTTCAACTAATACTTGATTTGCCATTTTAATTTCCTCCGTAAAATTAATACGCTAATATTTTAATACAAACGGCATTGTTTTTCAACCTTTATTTTGGTATAATGTAATCGGTGATTTTTAATGAATTTAGACGAACTTGAAATGCAGTGTAAAAGCTGCACTAAATGCCCCCTTTGCGAGGGCAGAACAAACCTTGTGTTCGGCGTTGGCAAAAAGGACGCCGATATTATGCTTATCGGCGAAGGCCCCGGCGAAAACGAGGATTTGCAGGGCGAACCGTTTGTGGGACGCAGCGGCAAACTGCTCGACAAATTTCTTAATTACATCGACCTTGACCGCAGCAAAAACGTGTATATTGCAAATATGGTTAAATGCCGTCCGCCAAAAAACCGTGACCCCAAACCCGAGGAACAGGACGTTTGCATCGAGTGGCTGAGAGAACAGTTTAAGATTATAAAGCCGAAAATTATAGTCTGCGTTGGCAGAATATCCGCACAGCGACTTATTTCGCCGAACTTCAAGGTCACACAGCAGCACGGCGAATTTATAGAAAAGGGCGGCGTACTTATGATGGGTACGTACCACCCGGCAGCAATACTGCGTAACCCCAATAACAAGGAACTTGCGTTCGCCGACTGGCTGAAGGTACGTGACAAAATTGAAGAGCTGGGAATAGAAATATAAAAAACACTTGACAAATCGGCAAAGTGTATGTATAATACATTTTGCAAATGCGGATTTAGCTCATCCGGTAGAGCGTCACCTTGCCAAGGTGAAGGTAGCGAGTTCGAGTCTCGTAATCCGCTCCAAAAATGGAAACAGTACCCAACGGGGTGTCCGTTATAAAGAAGTTAGAGCACGGCAATCGCCGTGCTCTAACTATTTGTATTTTACAATTTTGCTCCACATTTACCACAGAATTTCATGTTTGGGTCATTTTCAAATCCGCACTCAGGACACTTGCCACTAACTTCCATAGGAGAACCACAATAGCCGCAAAACTTTAATCCTTGTGCAACCTCTTTTCCACACGAAGGGCACTTGTTCATACCGAGAGGTGCACCGCACTGATTACAAAACGCACCATTTCCTGATGGTTTTCCGCAAGAAGGACATACCGTAGTTCTGCTTTCAAGACTGCCTTTCCATACAGTCGCAGTTTCAGCCGCTTCGTCAATATTACGTTGCATTGCTCTGCTATGGGCCTGAGCGACATAACTTGCCTCACGAGGAGCACAATCTGTACAAAGTCCTTCATCTTCGTTCCAACAGTCATTGCATACCCATTTGTTGCAAGCGGGACACTTCTTGAAGTGCGGTCTAACTTCTTCTTGTGCTTTGTCAAAAGCAGATTCGTATTCTCTACGCCACTGTGGAGATTCTCCGCCGAATCTGTTATTTATCACGTCGCTTCCACGTTCAAGCGCCCAACCAAGATCGTTTGCTTTCCCACCAAGAAGCCCACCTAAACTTGACGCCATTCTTCCAAAACGTTCTGACTTGGCTTTTTGCCCATATGTTGTTGAGTCTACAAAGGTACTCTTAAATCCATTTCCGCAACAGTCGCAAAAGAATTCAAATTGAAATCCTGCTTCTGTTGATAAATCGTTGTGATTACGTGTAAATGAATGTAACATATATAACCTCCGTCAATGAAAATAATTATAACATTTTTCCTATTTAAATCATTATATCATATGCATATTTTTATTTCAAGTAATTTAATGAGTTGTCACGGACTGCAGCGAGCATAGGATTTGTAAAGACAAATCCCATAAAGAAAACAGACCGAAAAAGAATCGATCTGTGATAATGAAATATTGCTACACAATATGAAATAATTCAAGGAATTATGAAATATCTCGCTTTGCTCGATATGAAATAGAATTAATCCTTAACACGCCGCAGGCGTATTTCATTGCGAAGCAATTTCATATTCCGAAGGAATATTTCTTTAATCAGCAAGGATTAATTTAATTGGGAGAACCTTCTTTACGAAGGTTCTCCCACGGGTGCTGTTTTTATTTTTGCTGAAAGGACCGAGACTCAAACAGGACAATCACATAGCATTTTGAAGAAAATTGTGCCGTGCGGTATGCGTCTACACAATATACGCCGTATTTACAATAAACTGCTTTTTTGGTACAATAGAAGTCTAAGCGAAAAACGGAAGGAGTGACTTGGGTGGATTATCAGATTTTGCCGATGGGCGAAGTTTGGAGCGAAGGAATGTTCAGCGTTCCGACTGTAATTGCAAGTAAATATATCCGTCTGGCAAGTGCGTATCAGCTCAAGGCACTGCTTGTGATTCTATCTGACGGCGGCAGGAGTAACAGCCGTGACATTTCAAAGGCTATCGGCGTACCCGAAAGCGAGGTGTGCGACCTGCTTTCGTTCTGGGTTGAGGAAGGCGTGCTGCTTGAAAACGGCACCGCACCTGCAGCACAGAAAACGGAAGTAAAGGCTGCTGCACCCGTGATTAAGGCAGAATCCGAAAAGCCAAAAAAGCAAGTGGAGGCTATGCCCGTGCCCACTCTTTCGCCTGCCGATATTGTTGCCGCCCTGCGTGACAGCACCGAACTTTCGGCACTTATGCAGGAGGCGGAAAGCGACGTGTTTGGCAGAACGCTCAGCCACGTTGAACGGCAGCTGATTGTAAATATGGTGAACTACTACGGGCTTCCGAGCGGAGTTGTGCTGACAATCCTGCAGTATTACAAAACAGAAAAGGAAAAGGGCAGGGCTATCGGTCACGCATACGTTGCCGCAATGGCAAAAAACTGGAGCGAAGAGGGCATCACCACGCTTGCTGCGGCAGACGAAAAGCTGCGTGAAATTGAGGCATCCGACCGTATGTGGAGCGAGATTGTTTCGCTCAGCGGCATAAGACACCGCCGACCGACAGCAAACCAGCGTGAAATGATTAAAAACTGGACTGCAGATTTTTCTATGGAAATGATTGCCCTTGCGTGCGACACTATGAGGGAGAACGCCGAACGTCCAACGCTGAAATATGTTGACTCGGTGCTTAAGAACTGGAAGAAAAAGGGCATTAAAACTCCCGACGACGTGGCAAAAGACGCCGAAAAACATCTTGCCGAAAAGAACGGCAAAGACTCAAAACGGCACGAAATTGCCTCGACCTACGACCTTGACAAAATCACCAAGGACACTATGTTTAACGACGATTACGATATTTAGGAGACTGTACGATGTCTTACCCGAGAGAGATTTATTTAAAAGCCGAACGCATACTTGAAAAACGCCGTGACAGTGCGACTATGGAGGCGGAAATCCGTGCTGAAGAGATAAAAAGCAGCATCCCTGCCGTTAACGAAATTCAGAGCAAGCTGTCGAGAATCGGGCTTGAGATTTCGCAGCTTTTCTTCTGGGGCGAAAACTCAAAACAAAAGGTTGAAGAACTGCGTCAACAGAGCAAAGCACTGACCGATGAACGTGCAAAAATTCTTGTGCAGAACGGCTACAAGGAAAATTCAATGTCGCCCGAATTTGTGTGCCCCGTGTGCGAAGACAAGGGCTTTATCGGCGGCAGAATGTGTCAGTGCCACCGTCAGCTGCTCAAGGATTTGATGAAAACCGAAGTGCGTAAGGCAGCACCGCTTGACGAGTGTACTTTCGACTCGTTCCTGCTTGAAAAATACAGCGACACGCCCGACGAAAACGGCATTATCCCACGTGAACGTGCAACAAAAATATTTGACGCCGCAAGAAAGTACGCACAGAACTTTTCGATGTCAAGCAAAAATCTGCTGTTTCTAGGCGGAACGGGACTCGGCAAGACCCACCTTTCGCTTGCGATTGTTAACGTTGTAATCAACCGGGGTTACTGCGTTTGCTACGGCACAAGCCAGAACATCTGCGAGGATTTGCAGTCCGAACAGTTTGGCAGAGACAGCGACATTATGTATAAAAAACGTCAGGTGCTTGACTGCGACCTTCTTGTAATAGACGACCTTGGTACCGAGATTGACAACCAGTATTCTATTGCTACGCTGTACAACATAATAAACAGCAGAATTCTTGCAAAAAAGCCGACAATAATCAGCACTAACTACGATTTTAAGGTGCTTGAAGACAAATACGACAAGCGTATTACAAGCCGAATCACAGGCGAGTACGTGCGTATGCAGTTTTTGGGTACAGACATAAGGAATAACTGATATGGGAAAAAGAGCAGACAGGGCAAAAGAACTTTTTATGAGCGGGTACAACTGCTCGCAGGCGGTGTTTCTTGCGTTTGCAGACAAGTACGGCATTGACGAAGACACGGCAACGCTGCTTGCGTCGTCGTTTGGCGGCGGTATGGGCAGAAGCCGTGAGGTGTGCGGTGCTCTTTCGGGTGCGTTGATTGTAAACGGAATGGAAACAGGCACGACCGACGTGCGTGACACCGCTGCAAAAGCAAATAACTATCAGAGTGCAAGAGAACTTATGGAGACTTTCAGGGCGGACAACGGCTCGATTTACTGCCGTGAACTGCTCGGCATCGGGCAGAAAAAAGAAAGCCCCGTCCCCGAAACGAGAACGGATGCCTACTACAAAAAACGTCCCTGCCCCGAAATTGTTTACGGAGCAGCACTGATGCTTGAAGAAAAATTCAATATGTAATTGTTTAAATTCGCCTGCGACAACGGTTGCGGGCTTTTTTGTATATTATGAACAAACAACTGCTGTTTCGCAAAATAATTTGTTTTGTTTAGTTGTTTACCTTGCACAAAAATAAATTGTAAACAAATTATAAACTCGCACAAACAATTGTTGACTTTTGAGAACTCGGGACTATAATGTGCTTGACAAATGCGAAAGGCAGTTGTCAGAAATAAAAAAACAGGAGGAATTGTTTTATGTATAAGCTTTTAATGGCATGTGCAAATGTTCTTGCAATGAGCGACCCTGCTTATGTATACAGCAAGAGAAGAAATGATTTATAATAATGCCGACAAATGACGACGAACCGCTTGAGAATGACATCAAACGGTTCGTTTTTTGTTTATGTGGGAGGCAATAAGGTTAAATATTAAAACACTGTTTCAATCACTCTGTCGGCACCCGTAGGTGAGTACTGCCAGCGTGAAATCACGCCGGACGAAATGAAGTAATCCAGTTCTTTTTCGCCCTGCGTTGCACAGGTGTCAACAATAATAAGTTTAATCTTCATCCGCTCAGGGATAACCGACTTTATGTAAACGGACACCCTCTGCCCGTTTCTGACGCTGCCGCTGATTTCGGCAAGTCCTGCGAGGTTGGGCGTGAGTTCCACAAAAACGCCGTAACTTTCTACGCTTCTTACTGTGCCCACAACCGTTTCGCCCACAAAAAACCTTGCGGCGTTTTCCTCCCAGGTGCCAAGCAGTTCTTTAAGCGTAAAAGTGAGTTTTCCGTTTTCACGGTTTTTAAGGGCACACTTTATAATTTCGCCCTCGTCAAGCCGTTCACGTGGGTGGCTTATGCGTGAAACCGAAAGCATATCAATCGGGATAAGGCTGTTGATTCCGCAACCTATGTCAATGAACGCACCAAAGCCCTCGAGCCTTGTTACCCGTGCGGAAATAATTTCGCCGCACCTCAGATTGTCCACAAACTCCTTCATACACCTGAGCTGCACCATACGGCGTGAAAGAATAATGTTTTTTTCACCGTTTTCGCCGCTTTGAAATCCGACGACCCTGAAACATACCCGCTTGCCCACCTTTGAAATAAGGGCAATATCCCGTACCGTTCCTTCAATAATTCCGAGAGCGCCCTCGCTGCGTGGGATAACGCCCTCGGCAAAACCGAGGTCAACGTGCAGATTGTGTTCTCTGTCGCAAAGTAATACCCTGCCTTCATAAATATCGCCCGATTTAACGGCGGCTTTGATTTGGTCATAATCCTTAAAATCGGCAACAAGTGCGTTGTTTACACCCTCAGGATAAAAATTCAAAATAATCAGTCCTTTTTTATTCAGCGTATATTATTTATATGCTTTTAAATTATTATTTATGTTGATAATGGCAAATGTTAGTGTTATAATAATGACGATTATTTTAAACTGAGGATACCTTATGAATGTAAACATCGGTGACAAGTTGATAATGAAAAAACCTCATCCCTGCGGCAGCAAGGAGTTTGAAGTGCTGCGTATTGGCGTTGATTTTAAGATAAAATGCACGGGCTGCGGCAGAGAGGTTATGGTACCGAGAAGTAAAATAGAAAAGAACATAAAACTTATCCGCACTGCAGACGAGTCCTGATTCGGCTTCCTTGTTAAAGGGAGCTGTCGAGGAACGAAGTTACGAGACTGAGGGGTTGTCTTTTGGTTGGTCAGTTTGTATGGAACAGACCATCCCTCCACCGCAAGCGGTCCCCCTCCCTTTAACAAGGGAGGCAAATAAGTTAAGGAGATTATATATGTTTGATAAATTAGTACAGGTTGAGGAGCGTTTTAACGAAGTAAACGAACTTGTGTGCAAGCCCGAGGTTGTTGCCGATATGGAGCAGTACACAAAACTTATGCGTGAGTTAAAACAGCTTACTCCCGTTGTTGAAAAATTCAGAGAATACAAAACCGCAAAAGATACGTTTGAGGAGTCAAAAGAGATGCTTGGCGACTCCTCGCTTGACGACGATTTTGCCGCAATGGTAAAAGACGAGTTTGAGCAGAGCAAAGAGGATATGGACCGCATTTCGGAAGAACTTAAAATACTTCTTCTGCCCCGTGACCCTAACGACGACAAGAACGTTATTATAGAAATCCGTGGCGGTGCCGGCGGCGAGGAGAGTGCTCTATTTGCAGGCGTGCTGTACCGTATGTACAGTATGTATGCCGAGGCAAAAGGTTTTAAAACCGAGGTGCTTTCCGCAAGTGAAACGGGACTCGGCGGCTACAAGGAAATCAGCTTTTCGGTGGACGGCGACGGTGCGTACTCACGCTTTAAGTTTGAGTCGGGCGTACACCGTGTTCAGCGTGTTCCCGAAACCGAAAGTCAGGGCAGAATTCACACCTCAACAACAACCGTTGCGGTGCTTCCCGAGGCTGAAGAAGTTGACTTTGAACTGAACGAAAAGGATTTGCAGATTGACACCTTCCGTTCAAGCGGCGCCGGCGGTCAGCACATCAACAAAACATCGTCGG
>SVQF01000078.1 GCA_015065445.1 Oscillospiraceae bacterium
ATGATTGAAGGCGATGCAAACGGACGTGGATTCCAGTATCCTATTCCTACCTACTCTATCACACGTGACTTTGACTGGAGCGAAACCGAGAACAACAAGCTTCTGTTTGAGATGACTGCCAAGTACGGCACTCCCTACTTCTCAAACTACATCAACTCCGATATGGAGCCAAGCGACGTTCGTTCAATGTGCTGCAGACTTCGTCTTGACCTTCGTGAACTGCGTAAAAAGTCGGGCGGTTTCTTCGGCTCGGGCGAGTCAACAGGTTCTGTAGGTGTTGTTACAATCAACCTTCCGAGAATTGCTTATCAGGCAACTGACGAGGCTGACTTCTACAAGCGTCTTGACCACCTTATGGATATTGCTGCCCGCAGCTTAAAGACAAAGAGAACTGTTATTACAACTCTTCTTGACCAGGGACTTTATCCTTACACAAAGAGATATCTCGGCACATTTGCAAACCACTTCTCAACAATCGGTCTTATCGGTATGAACGAAGTTGGTCTTAATGCAAAATGGCTGCGTGCCGACCTCACTGACGAGAAGGTACAGCGTTTTGCAAGAGATGTACTCAATCATATGCGTGAGCGTCTTTCGGACTATCAGGAAAAGTACGGCGACCTCTACAACCTTGAGGCAACACCTGCCGAGTCCACAACTTATCGCTTTGCTAAGCACGATAAGGAGGACTTCCCTGACATTATCACCGCTAATATGAACGGCACCCCGTACTACACCAACTCTTCGCATCTTCCTGTTGGCTATACAGAGGATATTTTCTCTGCACTTGACATTCAGGACGATTTGCAGACACTTTACACTTCGGGTACAGTATTCCACGCTTTCCTCGGCGAAAAACTTCCTGACTGGAAAGCAGCAGCAAACCTTGTTCGCAAGATTGCCGAGAACTACAAACTCCCGTACTACACAATGTCGCCTACATATTCGGTATGTAAGGACCACGGTTATCTTACAGGCGAGCAGTACACCTGCCCGATTTGCGGTGCAAAAACAGAAGTTAACAGCCGTATCACAGGTTATTACAGACCTATCCAGAACTGGAACGACGGTAAGGCTCAGGAGTACAAGGACCGCAAGGTTTACAACATCGGAAGGTCAAAGCTTACTCACGTTGGACCAAAGCCTGCTCCTGTTGACGAAGTTGAAACAGCATCGGCACCTGCAGTAGCATCAAATGCTGACGCACAGGGTGTAATCCTTTTCAAGACTGCAACATGCCCTAACTGTAAGGCAGCAGCTGCACTTCTTGACAAGGCAGGAATTCCTTACACAGCTCTTAATGCTGACGAGCAGCCCGAACTTGTTGCAAAGTACGGCATCAAGCAGGCACCTACGCTCATCATTCCGAGCGGCGACGGATTTGAAAAGTTCCGTGGCGTTTCGGACATCAAGGGCTGGCTGATGAATAAATAATCCGTAATTACAGATTAAGATTAATAAAACAAAACGGGAGGGAATCTTCCCTCCCGTTTTTGCGATATACGAGGTACTGATATGTATGATATAGTTGTAGTGGGCGGCGGACCTGCAGGTATGACCGCTGCACTTTACGCACAGCGTAACGGCAAGAGTGCTCTTGTTATAGAAAAAAACGGCTTCGGCGGTCAGATTACTCATTCGCCGAAGGTTGAAAACTTTCCGGGTTCGCTTTCTATAAGCGGAAACGAACTCGCAGACAAGTTATTTTCGCAGATACTTGAGCAGGGTGCTGAGTTTGAAATCGAAACAGTGAACGCCATCGAAACAAACGGCGACATCAAAACTGTAAAGACCGAAGAGGGCGGCTCGTACGACTGCAAGGCTGTTATTATTGCAACGGGCGTTAAGCACCGTATGCTCGGTCTTGAGGGCGAAAACGAACTCGTGGGCGAAGGCATTTCTTTTTGTGCGGTATGCGACGGCGATTTTTACAAAGGCAAGACGGTTTGTGTTGCAGGCGGCGGAAACTCCGCACTGCAGGAGGCAATTCTGCTGTCCGATAAATGCAGCCGTGTAATTATGCTGCAGGATTTACCGTATTTTACAGGTGAAGAAAAACTCCGGCAGGTGCTTTTTGCACGTGACAACGTTGTTTCTTACACGGGTGTTAAAATCGAGCGACTAATAACAAAAGACGGCGAACTTGCAGGAGTCGAGATTGATAAAGGCGGCGAAAAAGAAGCGATTAAGTGCGACGGTCTTTTTGTTGCAATAGGTCTTATACCCGAGAACGAACCGTTCAAGGAACTCGCAGACCTCAACAGTTTTGGCTACTTTGACGCTGACGAACAGTGCGTTACAAAAACGCCGGGCATATTTGTTGCAGGCGACTGCCGCAGCAAGTCGATTCGTCAGGTAACAACCGCTGCTGCGGACGGCACGATTGCCGCTCTTGCTGCATGCAGATATATTAACGAGCTTTAAATAATAAAAAGAAAAACACGGATTTTTCAATCCGTGTTTTTTCTTTAGTCGTCATCTTCGCCGCCCATCTGGTCTGTTGATGTTGAAATTACGTCTAACGTATTATACTCATCAATCTCAACCTCAGGCTTTGTGTAAAGCTCTTTCATTTTTACTCCTCCTGTAAAAATACTTCTTAATTATCATAATCCTTTTTTATGAGTTTGTCAACCGAAAGGTTATCTGCCAAGAAGTTCTGAGTTTACCGGAAATTCAAAATATGTGTCGGGATATGGCTCGTTTGCAAGGGTGAAGTGCCACCACTCGCAATCTATAGGAACAAAGCCGTGCTTTACCATAACGCTCTGCAAGAGCATCCTGTTTTCAAACTGTTCTTCGGTAACGCCCTTATAGTCGGGATGCGATACCTCGCTGAAGAAGTCGAACGGGCTACCCATATCTACTTCCTTGCCCGTTTGCATATCAAGAAGCGTAAGGTCAACAGTACTGCCACGGCTGTGACTTGATTTGCTTGCAATATAGCCGAGTTCAAACAGCGACTGCTTCTCGAGGTCGGGATAAAAGAACGGCTTCATCCTCTGGTCGAGGTCCTCTATCCCCCACAGCATAAAATGCTTTACGGCAGTTGCGGGGCGGTAGGCGTCAAATATTTTAAGGCGATAACCTTTGACGTTCATCTCGTTACCGACTGCCTTGAGAGCTCTTGCCGCCTCTTTTGTTATGATTGCAACAGGTTGCTCGTAGCCGTCTATTCTGTCGCCGATAAAATTGTAAGTGGAAAAATAACGTATTTCCTGCACTGCTGACGGCACATAGTCCGAAAGCAGAACAAAATCAGATGCGTCGTTAACTGCTCTTTTTTCAAAATCCATAACTTGCTCCTCCGATAGTTTATATTCTAACACAAATCATATTACAAAACAAGTAAAAGGACCGCCTGCATTTTCATACAGACAGTCCCGAAGACAAAGCTTGTTCACTTAAGCGAACTGTATAATGTTAATAACGGATTTAATCAGTCCTGCTTATATTTTGATTTACGGCTGAAAAGCCGTTCTATCTGCTTTTCGTAATGTTTATTAATTACGCCGCCGATAAGCATTATTGACACACAGGAATAAACCCATATCAAAAATACTGCTGTTGCAGTGAGGTTGCCGTAAAACGACTGGTAGATATTGCCTCTGTTATTATATATTGCAAAATATATTGAAAACAGCGATGTTCCTGCAGATGCAAATATCGCACCCGGTAACTGATGCAGCCATTTTCTTTTGCCCGACGGTGCAAAACGGTAAAGCAGCGAAAAAAAGCAAGTGAGTATAACAAGCGTCAAAAGATTATGCCCGTGCTTTGCCCACTCCCTGAACATTGCTTTTGTGGGAAATGCTGCGGCAATCATTTCTTCAAGTGAGTGCCCCCTTGCGTACAGCACCAGCGAGCCTCCGATAATAACAAGTGCAAATATTGTGTAAGTTACGGCAAAACCAACCATTGAAAAATAGTTTCGTTTTTCTTGTACGTCGTACACCATATTGAGCGACTGAATAATCGCAAGCATAGCTTTTGAAGATGCCCACAGCAAGAAAACTGCAGACAGTGAAAACAATGCCATCCTTGCCGTATACGCCTCTTTAACGACCGACGCCACAAGTTCGTGAACAGTTTCGGGCGTGATTTCGGCGATTGCACTTTGCAGTTGTGCCTCGCTTATGCCTGTAAACGGCAGCTGAGCACAAAGCAGAATAAAAATCGGTATCATCGAAATAAAAGCGTAAAACGATATGCTCGACGCATTCCGACCGATTTTGCTTTTTCCGAGTGAGTCGGCAAATTCAAATCCGCTCTGAACAGATTTGTGATTGCCTTTAAGTTCCTCGACCTTGTCGATTAGTTTCATATACTATCTTTTAATAAATGCCCTGAATACCGAAAATCCGCCGCCAATAGCTACAATCGCACCAAGTACGATGAATATCAGTGATGTTTTGCCGACATTCTTTGCTGTAATCTTAGACGGGTCTTTTGACTGATAAAGGATTTCGATTGTGTCGCCTTCCTTCATAGTGCTGTCGCTTTCAGGAGATTCAACGTGTTCGTACTTTGTTCCGTCAACCTCGTAGTCGATATATACGGTGTACGTGGTTTCGGGGTTTTCGGGGTCAGTGACTGTGTCAATATCCTCAACGACTTCAACTACCGTTGCAGTTACGGTTGAGTCGTATAAATCCTTGTTTTTATAAGTATGTATGCCGCTGATAATAAAGATTATACCTGCTATTACAGCGATAATCGGAAAGATAACATTAAGTGATTTTTTCATTTCTTTCACCTCTTTGCGTTTTTAATAAATTGTAACGGTTGTACCGGGGGTAATTGTGGTAAGAACTCTTACCATATTTTCTTCTGAAATTGCTACGCAGCCGCCTGTTGGTGTGTTTTCGTCCTTCCAGCAGTGAAGGAAGATTGCGTTGCCTGCGTACGGAGCACCTGCCTTGTTGTAACCCATATCAAGAAGATAAGCGTAGCGGATAGGATAATCCATAAGATGCTCGTCTTCGCTGTAATCGTTATCGGGGTCGTCTTTCTTGTTGAGAAGAGTATTGTACTTTTTACCGTTGCTGCCTGTTGCACACCAGTACATATCATCTGTAATCTTAGTGTACTTAACCTTGCTGCCGGGGTCGTCCTTTATGCCGTATGCCTCGCCGATTTCCCAGGTGCCGAGCGGCGTTTTTGTATCGCCTTCAGACTGCTTGCCGGGTCCGTTTTTACCCACAAGTGCAGGGCAGGTGAAAACTTCTTCATATTTGCCGCCATTTGCCTGATAAACAGTAAGTTCTGCGTGATAGTCGCCGTCAATTGCGGTTTTGATACCTATTCTGTACTCGCCGTCACGCTCTTCGGAAATAGGTTGACCGAACAGAGTCTTTTCAACTTCGTCCTGCGAAATAATGTTTTTATAGAGTTTGTAATCTGCGATATTAACCTGTGTGGTTTCGGCAGCTTCTTTGTTACCGCCGTCAGTCTTTTTGTCCGTCTGAACGTAAACAAGCAGCCCTGCAAGGACTATTATAATTACCGCCATAACGGCGATGATTGATTTTATGCCTTTTGTCATAATAACCCCTCCTGAAAAAATGATTAATTTTTTTAATTATATTATACCGTGTCCAACAAATGTCCAACAAATAATTAAAATGCAGAGAATTCTTTTTGGTTTACATTACGTTCAATGGCAGCTTCTCTTATGCTTGCCCATTGGTAAGCACTCATATACTCACCGCGATATGCGTTGAGTGCCTGCACATCGCCCTTGAGCAATCTGAACAAATCACATTCAAACAAGCCGGTATTAACCCGCATTTCGCCTGCTTTGTTTTCAAATATATCTTCAACGCCGTTTTCGGCAAGGGTATCACGCAGACTGCGGATAATAACGTCAAACTGCTTTTGCATTTTGCGGTCATACAAAACGTCCTCATAAAGTGCAGCAAAAGCGGCTGCCCTTGTTACGCCCGCACCGCATTTGTCAATAAGATATGCAAGAAGTTCTTTTGACTTTAAACGTGCAAACCGCACGGGTTTGCCGTCGATAAGGAAGTCGAATTCGCCGAAAGTACGTGCAAAAATGTGCGGATGAATTGCAGTCTGTTTAACAGACGCAGCATAGTTGATTTCTTCGGCAAGCCTCTCCTTGTTAATCGGCTTTAAAAGGTAGCCCTGAGCATGGACGCTGAACGCCTCAACAGCATACTTTGAGTAACCTGTAAGAAATATTACCGCCATATCGGGTTGCATTTTTTTGATATTCACAGCAAGGTTGATTCCGTTCATATCGGGCATATCAATATCAAGAAGTGCAACGTCCGTTTTGTTGTTTTTAAGGTATTCGAGTGCGTCGCTACATTTTGAAAAGCCTTTAACAGCACTTACCTGCGGCAACTGCTCGCACATATACACAACAAGATTGAGCACCAGTTCTTCGTCGTCAACACATATTATTCTCATCCTGTTCACCTCGGTATTCTTATTGTTACGACGGTCCCTTTGTCTATTATGCTGTCAACAGTCACTGTACCGCCGCACATTTTTTCAATTCTTTCACGCACATTTTTTATACCGATATGACTTCCCTCTGCCGTGGCAAGTTCCGCAGTGTCAAAACCGACGCCATTATCTTTTATTATAATTTCGTAACAATCGGTTTTTTCTGTCGCACAAACCTCAATTACGCCGTGTTCACGGCTGCGTACTCCGTGACGTATTGCGTTTTCTACAATAGGCTGAACCGTGAGTGCCGGAACATAAAAATCGTCGGTTTCAACTTGGTAATCAACACTGATTTTCGGAAAACGCAGCATTTCGATTTCGGCGTAAACTCTGGTGTGCTCGAGTTCTCTTTCGAGCGGAATTAGGTCGGGACTGTCAAGAGAGTCGATATTATGCCTGAGATAAGTTCCGAATTTTTCCGTTGTTTCAAACGCTTTTTGCGGGTCGATGCGACACAGTGCCTGAATTGTAGAAAGCGTGTTGTACAAAAAATGCGGTTGAATCTGCGACATCATGATTTTAATTCTCTGCTCCGACATAAGTGCACGCTCGTGTTCCCTTACGAATTCAAGGTGCAACCATATGTAATAAAACAAGCTGCAGCAAACTACCGAAATAGTAAGGTAAGACACGGGATAGTCGGTATATGCAGGCGACACGTCCAGCAGTGCCGAGAACACAACAATCGCAATATTAACTGCGGCAACCCATACCCACGATTTCTTTTTCTTATACACAGTAATAGTACAGTAGACAAGATGTGCCAAAAGCACAAAACTGATTATAAACGCTGTGTTTGAGAGTTTTATAGGGAACTCTCCGCCGTGGTAATGATTTTGAGAGTCGATATAAAAAACCGCATTTGAAAAAAGTGCTGTTGAATAAATAACCGCATTGATTGCAACCAGAATCCATGCAACTGTGTTTTTAACGTCGGGCTTTACGAGTTTGCAGAACAAAACAATTATTATCGGGCGTATTGAATATCCGATTATACCGACAAGCGTTCTTAAATATGGCATAGAAACAGAAGTCTGCAGTATATAGTCAGACACGTTCTGAATAACAAGAAGGGTTATAAGCCCTATTATTCCGAGCATTATTCGTTTTTGCTTTTTGTTAAGATATGCGTCACGCAGCACAACAGGTGTAAGCCCAAACAACTGTATAGCAAGCGGCATCAGTATAATATACTCGCTTTTCATGGCTTTTATTATCCTTTCAAATTATATAAGTATTATATAATAAAAAGCAATATTCTGCAATCCTGCACTAAAAACTCAAGGCACCTGACCTGCAGATGCCTTTTGTATGAATGTTATTTCTTTGTAACGTTGTCGCCGTAAATAGTCTTCCAGTCATTCTTCATAGAAATTGCTGTCCAACCGTTGTCCTTACAACTCTGAACCATCTTTTCAGCTTTTTCAACATTGCCGTTTTCACGCTCTGTGTCGTCACAGCAAAGCATAAATGCAGCTGCCTTGTACTTGTTGTTATTTATAGCATACTCAGCCATACTTGAGTCGCTGCCGCTGTTGCCGAACGCAAGAACGGGCTGTTTGCCGATTTCCTGCTGGATAACAGTGACTTTATTCATATCAAGATTTTTAACGATGAAGTCACCGCCCATTACAAGCTGGTCGTCATCGTCAAACTGATACTCGAGTCCGTCCGTATTGCCCTGGTCAGTTGCTACAAGAGATTCGTCCGAACCGATAAGCTGCTCACTCGGAAGGTCAAGCGGTGACGCTGCAACAAGACCTCTTACGATAAATCTGTCTGTACCGCTTACAACATACACTTTAAAACCGTTCTGCTTAAGAAGTTCAACAACCTCAAGCATCGGCTTGTAAAAAGCCTCTCCCCTTGTCATACCGTTGTAACCCGGGGTTTCGGTCTTTGCGTAATCAGAAACGTATTTGATAAATTCTTCCGGAGTCAGCCCTGCAAACGCCGACGCAACAGCCTTGCCGTGACGTTCCATAGAATTAGCTGCCGAAACGCCTGTGTCCATAAACTGCTTAACCTCTTTGGCAACCTCTTTTTCAAAATCGCTTGCCTTGTCCTTGTAATCGGGGTCTTCCATTACTCTGTGATAATAGACGCAGTGGTCAAAATAGCAGGGGTCAGTTTCGCAGGCAAGAGTTCCGTCAAGGTCAAAAACTGCTATTCTGTCCTCAACCGGTATAAAGTCAGCAGAGCCCTCTTTTGTAACTGCCTCAACGTAAGCCTCAAGCTCTTTTTTTGCAGGTGCGTCATCGGTCCAGAGACTGAGAACCGCATCGCCCTGTTCCGTCTGCGTAGCAGCCTGCTCTGTTTTTGCACAATTATCCTTGTAGCCAACGCCGAGTCCGTAAAGAATACTTACTACAAGCAGAAGGCAAATTGCAACAATTGCAACGTGTTTCCACTGAACGCCTTTTTTGTTTGTGTTCTCCATAATCAATCTCCTTTATTAATTAATAAAAGTATTATACCACATCTTACCGCACCGTGTCCAACAAATGTCCAACAAATTTTAAAAATTCAGAATTTCGCACAATTATATTTTACATAGATTCGGACTATCTCAGAAATAATCGGGGAAAGCGGGGAAATTAATTGGACAGTAAACCTTTACGGCAAAACAAATGCACTCAAATAATTGAATAATGCTGTTTTTTATGTTATTATGTCAATATAGTTTCTTATTAATATAGGGGTATTAATATGCAGAACACAAGAAAAGAACAGGAAATCAGAAAAGCGGCAAAAGAGTTTGCAGCATACTGGAAGGGCAAAGGCTATGAGAAGGGAGAAAGCCAGTCGTATTGGCTTTCGCTTCTCAGTAATGTTTTCGGAGTAACAAACCCTGAGCAGTATGTTACTTTTGAAGAGCAGGTTAAACTCGACCATACGAGCTTTATTGATGTTATGATTCCCTCAACCCATGTAATGATTGA
>SVQF01000079.1 GCA_015065445.1 Oscillospiraceae bacterium
ACTGCACTTTGTTTATTGATTTTCACGGAGTTTACAAAAGAGGGGCAAAATGGCTGTTTTCAGCCAAATTGCCCTTTCGAATATTATGATGTCGGAGCAAAGCGTATGATAATAATGAAATAACTGCCATAGGCAGTTATGAAATACCGCCATATGCGGTATGAAATATTACGGTTTCACCGCAATATGAAATAAAATTCATTCATCATATGCGGAGCATATTTCATACACAAAGTGTATTTCATATTTCGCAGGAATATTTCACTCATTCCGCAGGAATGAATTTCATTGAAAGAACCTCACTTGTATCACAAGTGAGGTTCTTTCTTGGTGCAGGAGATGGTTCGTTTGCGACCGCTGCCTGTGGCAGATGAAGGGAGCAAAAAGAACTGCGTAGCGGTCTTAGTTTTGGAGCACCGCTTGCGGTACGAACAAAACTAAGGGCACCGCCCGCCGTCGACTTGAACCTTGGTGAAAGTCCCATTACACATAAAAAGAACACCTTTCGGTGTTCTTTTGGTGCAGGAGTACGGACAGCCCCTATTTTACAAGGGTTTTGGGGTGTTTTGTTAGTTACTTGTTAGATTTAAATAAGGTTGATTGCTTCAATTAGTTTTTCTATATAAATATGACCATAAACATTTTCCCCTAAATCCATCTTGCTTTTATGCCCCATAATTTTCTTTCTTACAGTTGGGTTACAATCAGCCATAATCAAAAGACTATTGCAAGTATGCCTTGTTTCATAAACTGTATAATCCAAATCAAGCCTTTGCATAAACGGTGTCCAGTAACGCTTTCTGAAATTGTCATAACCCATAAATTCACCGTTTACATTGGTTATTGCATATTCACATTTAGAATTGTTTATTGCTTCCTTCCAAAGCGGTAATACTTTATCAGCAATAGGAACAATGCGGATTCCTGATTCTGTTTTTGATTTTCTGACTTGAAACCATTGTTCATCCAAATGCACATCTTCCTTCTTTAGATTAAATAGTTCATTTGGTCTTACACCACTGTAAATCAGCATTAGAACTATATGGGCAACAAAATCAGAAGATGAAGAAGCCCATATCCTTTCAATATGTTCAGGAAAAATCAAATCAGTTTCACCACTAAAAATATCTATCGCCGGGATGTTCAGGCGGTTTTGTTTAATATGGATTATTATGCTGAAAAACTGCAAGATATGCTTATCAATAAAACCTATATTGCAAGCCAGCCTACCTATGTTGAAAAATACATACCTTCAGCCGGAAAAACAAGAGTTATTGCAATTCCAAAGTTTTTCCCTGATTTATGTATTCAATGGGCTGTTATGCAGATTTTAGAACCCTATTTTACAAAGGGTGCTTACTATTATTCTGTTGGCAATATGCCCGGTAAAGGAACAAGGTTTGCGAAAAAAGCAGTTGAAAAGTGGGTGCAAAACGATTATAAGAATACTAAATACTGTTTAACCATGGATATTGAAAAATTTTATCCTTCTGTTAATCTTGGTATTCTTAAAAATATGTTACGCAAACACTTTAAGGATAGAGATATTCTATGGCTGCTTGATGAAATTATTGATGTTCAGGATAAAGGCTTACCCATAGGCTATTATTCATCAACATGGTTTTCAAATTTCCTTCTTCAAGATTTAGATCATAAGATTAAAGAAGAATTTGATGGTGCAGCTTACTATATTAGAAATGTTGATGATATGAACATCTATGGTTCAAACAAAAGAAAGCTGCACAGAATAAGAATTGCTATTGAAAATTATCTTAATAGCATAGGCTTACATCTGAAGGATACATGGCAAGTGTTTAAATACGGTGCAAACAGGGTTACTGATTTTGTTGGCTATCGTTTTTATAGAACACATACCTTATTAAGAAAGAAGATTGCCCTGAAGATAAAAAGAAATGCTAAAAAGATTTCTAAAATGGCAAAAGTAACCGCCCATGCTGCTTTGTCTTTGATGTCAATGCTTGGGTGGTCAAAGCATTGTAACTGTTATAATTTTTACCAAAAGAATGTAAAAAACATTGTTAATATTGATTATCTGAAAGGGGTTATAAGATATGAGAGCAGAAAACGGGCGGTTGAAATCAACAAGTTATATGCAACCATCAGAAATAGATGTTCTTACTTCATCTGATGGAACAGCAATAATAACTTTTGCTGAAAACATTGAAACAATGGTGAAACCTGAAAAGAAAAAGAAATCCAGCCCACGCAGAAAAATTGAACCGGCTATTGAACTTGAAACAACTGATGAAACAGAACCATCAGTTGTTTTTGTTTTTGATTCTTATTCCATAACCGTTCCAAATCGTGAAGGGCTTGAAGCAGAAGTAAGGGCAAATCCTGAAAAATGGTTGCAGCTTGCAAAGCAGAAGGAATATGATTTCCTTGCTTCAGAAGTCAGGGCAAAAAGGGATGAACTTCTTGCTGAATCAGATGGTGCTTTCTGTATTGACCGCATTGTTAATGATATGAAGAATATTTCCGCAACAGCCTTTACAAACAAACTGAAAGAGTTATCAGCAAGTGGTATTGCTGCATATCGTCAGGCATTAAGAGATTTACCGGAACAGCCGGGCTTTCCTTATAATGTAACATTTCCTATCAAGCCATAAAGATGGCTTATTTTTATGCAAATCTTTATGAAGGGGGTAATGTTATATGAACAATGAAGAAATTGCAATCAAACTTGAAAATCACGAAAACCAAATAAAAAGCCTTAAACACCGTATGGATGAAACTGAAAAAAATAACGGTGCTTTGCTTGAATTAAGCACTTCTGTCAAAATCCTTGCCACAAATATGGAACATATGGCAAAGGAACAGGAAAAACAGGGTAAAAGGCTTGAAAGGCTGGAAAGAGAACCGGCTGAAGAACACAAGTATTATAAGCGGACTATTCTTGCTTGTATCATCACAACAGTGGTTGGTGCATTGCTGGGCGGTCTGCTTACAATGATAATTCATTAAAAAGGGGGGGTTGAAAACCATGAACGCTTTTAAGGAAGCACTTGCAAAAGTTGGTGTAACAAAAAACACCATCAAACGGGCTGGCAGAACCTTCATTCAGGCTGCTGTTTCTTACATAGGTGTAAACCTTATTGTAATTGATTTCACAACTGGAAAAGAAGCCTTGAAGTCAGCCTTAATCGGACTTGCAGTATCATCCGTTGCAGCCGGAATTTCCGCTGTAATGAATCTTGAAAGGAACGGTGAAGAAA
The DNA here is from genome assembly GCA_015065445.1 of Oscillospiraceae bacterium. GTDB lineage: Bacteria > Bacillota > Clostridia > Oscillospirales > Acutalibacteraceae > Eubacterium_R. The sequence continues at coordinate 3,237 of SVQF01000079.1, forward strand.
ATGAGTAAAACAAATACAGGATTAGTTGCCTATGCAAAAGCCCAGTTAGGAAAACCCTACTGGTATGGTACATTTGGAAATACATCTTCCTATGCACTTTATAAATCAAAGAAATCACAATACCCGGATAATTACAGATGGGATTGTAAAGATAACCAGCCCGGAACAAATCCTTCAAAGCAGCTTGGGGTTAAAGTTCACGATTGCGTTGGCTTAATCAAGGGCTATCTTTGGTGTGATTCTGCTGAAGGCTCACCGAAATATAACAGTAAACAGGATGTATCCGCAAACGGTATGTATTCAGTTTGCACAAGAAAAGGTACAATAACCACCATGCCTGAAGTTCCGGGCGTGCTTGTGTTTATGGATCACCATGTAGGTGTTTATATCGGTGATGGATATGTAATTGAAGCAAAGGGGCATAAATACGGTGTTGTTAAAACAGCCTTAAAAGGAAGGGGCTGGACTAAATGGGGATATTGTCCTTATATTACCTATGAAGAAGCACCGAAAAAGCCCACCACGCAGCCCACAACAAAACCTTCTTCATCAGGCAAGAAAACTGTTGCTGAAATTGCAAAAGAAGTAATTGAAGGCAAATGGGGAAACGGTGATGAAAGAAAGAAAAAACTTAAAGCAGCCGGTTATGATTATAACGCTGTTCAGAAGGAAGTTAATAAGCAGCTTTCTTCAGGTACAAAGAAAAAATCAATAACAGAGATTGCAAAAGAAGTTATTGCCGGTAAGTGGGGCAACGGTGCAACACGCAAAGCAAAACTTGAAAAGGCTGGTTATAACTATCTTGAAGTACAAAAGGAAGTCAACAGACTTCTTAAATAAGGCTGTTTAATTATAAATAGTAACATATTTATAATGGCATAGTGAAAGCCCCTACCTTAACCGGTGGGGGCTTTTTCTTTTTGTTAGATACTTGTTAGTTGTGTGTTAGTTTTTTGTTAGTTACGCACAAAAATTATCACAAACGCAAACAAACTATATTTTTATTGTAAACCTTGTATTTATGCGGAATACGGCTATATTACAAGAAAAATGGATAACACTGATTCAGTGCTATCCATCTTGGTGCAGGAGATGGGACTTGAACCCACACAGCATTGCTGCCACTAGAACCTGAATCTAGCGCGTCTGCCATTCCGCCACTCCTGCTCGTCGTTAGTCGTCTGCGTGATTATTAGCATAATGCAGACACATTATACAGAAATATCTGCCTTGATATAGTAACATATCAAGGCAGATTTGTCAAAGGTTAATTTGCGTTATTCTGTTTTTTGGACTTTTTCTCTTCAAGGACGATTTTTGCCTTTTCCGGCGGCACCCAGAGATGTATTCTTCCCGTGTCGTTAAACGCTTTGAGCGTCATTACTGTTATAGGCACGATGAACATACCGAGGAATCCAAACAGTTTGAGTCCGAAGTAAAGTCCCATAAGAGTTACAAGCGGATGAACGCCGAGCGAGTCACCTACAATTTTTGGCTCAATATACTGGCGTATTACTGTGATTATAATATACATCACAATCAGTCCGATAGCCTGTCTGTAATTCTGCATAATAAGCGACACAAACGCCCACGGGATGAGAACACCTCCCGAACCTGCGATTGGCATTATATCGAATATAGCAATTAATATTGCGATAAACAGGAAGTACTTATTACTCATAACGCCTATCAGCGACAAGAACGAAAATCCGAGGAACAGTTCCATAAACGTGATGAACATAATCAGAGCGTAAGCCTTAATCATCTTAAAAATTGTGTTGCTGAATACCTGCTTGATTTCAACCGGAAAATTCTTTTTGTTTTCGGGGAGCTGTGCCTGTATAAAACGTACAATGCGGTCATAGTCCTTGGTGAAGAAAATCATTGCGATAATGCCGATTACCACGCCGATTACGATTGAAGGAACGTTCTTAACAACCGAAACCATACCCGACAATCCGCTTGAAATTCCGCTTTTTAGCGAACCGAGTTTGAGTTTGCTGATGTCGAAATCCTCTATCAGCGGGTCAAAAAACTTCTGCACTGTTGCGGTTGCGGTTTTTTCCATAGAATCTGGCAGAAATCTTATTAAATCAACTATCTCGCTTTCGAGTTTTGTGAGGAATGTAGGTATGTCGTTCATTTGCGTCGCAAATGATTTTACCACGCTCACTACTCTTGAAATCGCAGTGCCTATAATCAATCCGAGCGGTAGGAGCACAATTACAATTGCAATTACCACAAGCAGAACGCTCCACAGCGTATGATGTTTTTTGTTCGTTTTTTTGTCGATTTTTCTGAGCGGAGTCTGAAGCAGTACTGCAAAGAAAAACGTAAGAATAAACGGTGCTGTTACCCAGAACAGATACTTAAAAAACACATATATAAGTGCAAGTACTGCAGCAAGAAACAGCAGGTTAATTAAAAATTCTCTTCTCTTTTCAACCTTGGCTGTCATTTTTTACTTCCTTTTTAATTGGTATACTATAATATTAATGCAAATATAAACAATATTCAAGAAAAAAATTAAAAATATTTGTTAATTATAAGAAAAAATAAAATAAAGGGTTGTATTCTTTATTATTAAGTGTTAATATAGTGAAAGTGTATTTCACAGTAAAACAATTGTCCACGGGTGGTGTACAGTTTGGAAAAGTCGAAATATTATATTATTGACGCCTCAATACTTCCCGAAGTGTACGGCAAGGTTGACGAGGCAAAGAATCTGCTGCTGTCGGGCGAGGCTACTTCGGTGTCGCAGGCTGTTAAGATGGCAGGAATATCACGCTCTGCATATTATAAGTACAAGGATAAAATTATTCCTTATGAAAGCGGTGCCAAAGATACTGTTACTATTGACGCAAAGCTACTTGACAACGCAGGCGTTCTCAGTGCTGTTATGACTCAGATTTATCTTGCAGGGGCTAATGTTCTCAGCATTAATCAGAGTTCACCCGTTGGCGGAATTGCTAATGTTTCTGTAACGGTCAGCCTTGAAAGCACAGACACCACCACGCAGGAAATGATTAGTAAAATTAAAGAAATCGGCGGAGTTAAGTCCGCAGAGATTATTTAGTTGGCTCAAATAGAAGGAGGCAAAAATGAAAGTTGCAGTTATGGGGTACGGAACAGTCGGTTCCGGCGTTGTTGAGGTAATTGACTCGCACAACGATGTAATAAAAAAACGCACAGGCGGTGAAGCACTCGAGGTTGCACATATTCTTGATTTGCGTGACTTCCCTGACGACAGTCACGCTGCCCTTTTTACAAAGGACTTTAATGATATTTTAAACGACAGCGAAGTAAAAGTTGTTGCGGAAACTATGGGCGGGGTTGAGCCTGCTTTCACGTTTACAATGCAGCTGCTTGAGGCTGGCAAAAGCGTAGTAACCTCCAACAAGGAACTTGTTGCACAGAAAGGTCTTAAACTGCTTGAAGCTGCTGAGAAAAGCGGTGCAAACTATCTGTTTGAGGCGTCTGTCGGCGGCGGCATTCCTATTATCAGACCTATGTCGCAGTGCCTTGCTGCAAACAACATTGAGGGCGTTGCAGGTATTCTTAACGGCACAACAAACTTCATCCTCACCAAGATGATTGAAGAGGGTATGGACTTTGACGACGCACTCAAGCTTGCACAGGATAACGGCTACGCAGAAAAAGACCCGACAGCTGACATTGAAGGTTTTGACGCCTGCAGAAAAGTCTGCATTCTCGCTTCCCTTGCGTTTGGCAAGCACGTATATCCAAATCAGGTACAGACCGAAGGTATTACAAACATTACGCTTGAGGACGTGGCTTACATCTCGTCGGTTAAGGGCGTAATCAAACTGCTCGGTCAGATTAAGTATATCAGCGACGACAAGATTGCAGCATTTGTAAGCCCTGCCGTTGTTCAGCACGGCTCGCAACTTGCGTCGGTTAACGACGTGTTCAATGCAATTCTTGTAAGAGGCGACGCAGTTGGCGACGTATGTTTTTACGGTCCCGGTGCAGGCAAACTGCCTACCGCATCGGCAGTTGTTGCCGATATGGTTGACGCTGCAAAGCACATCTTCCGCAAAAAGATTTTTGGCTGGGGTGCAGGTTTTGAGGGCTATGTTGTTGACTACAAAGACACAATTGAAATGCCGTTTTATGTAAGGGCAAAGGCTCCTACAAATAAAGTGCAGTCCGCTTTTGGTGAGGTTAAGTTCCTTTCGAGAATCGGTCAGCCTTCAAACGAGGTTGCGTTCATCACCGACAAGATGACCGAAAATCAACTAAGAGATAAACTCACAAACATAGATGTGATTAACATTATTAAAGTAACAAGCTATTAACAGGAGGATTCACATATGGCTTTAATCGTTCAGAAGTTCGGCGGCTCATCGGTAGCAAACGCCGAACGAGTTATGAATGTGGCTCGTATTGTCAGCGAAACATATAAAAAAGGCAACGATGTTGTTGTTGTAGTTTCGGCTCAGGGCGACACCACAGATGATTTGATTGCTAAGGCGGAGGAGATTAATCCAAACGCTCCAAAGCGTGAAATGGACCAGCTTCTTGCTGCAGGCGAAGAGATTTCTATTTCGCTTCTCGCTATGGCTATTGAAACGCTCGGCTGCCCCGCTATAAGTCTTCTCGGCTGGCAGGCAGGCTTTAACACAAACTCCGTTTACGGTGCGGCAAGAATCAAGAATATCAGACCTAACAGACTTCAGGCTGAACTTGCAAAGCACAACATTGTTGTTGTGGCAGGTTTTCAGGGTATAAACAGATACGACGACCTCACCACTCTGGGACGTGGCGGCAGCGACACATCGGCTGTTGCAATTGCGGCTGCACTTCACGCAGACAAGTGCCAGATTTTCACAGACGTTGAGGGTGTTTACACCGCTGACCCACGCAAAGTTGAGGGTGCAAAAAAGCTCAAGGAAATCACCTACGACGAGATGCTTGAACTCGCAACGCTCGGTGCTCAGGTACTCAACAACCGCAGCGTTGAAATGGCTAAAAAATATTCGGTAGAACTTGAAGTATTATCATCACTTAACCCGATACCGGGTACTATTGTTAAGGAGGCAACTAAAATGGAAAAAATGTTAATTCGTGGCGTTACTAAAGATAAGGATGTGGCACTCGTTTCGGTACTCGGTGTTCAGGATAACCCGGGGGTTGCATTCAAACTCTTCTCCAAACTCTCGCAGAAGAATATCAACGTAGACATTATTCTGCAGTCATTCGGCAGAAACAACACAAAAGACATTGTATTTACTGTTACAAAAGAAAACGGTCCCGTTGCAGTAGAACTGCTCAGCGACCTTCCCGTTCTTGACGGTGCAAAATTTGTTTGCAACACAGATGTTGCAAAAGTTTCTATCGTAGGTGCAGGTATGGAATCCCACCCAGGCACAGCTTCAAAGATGTTTGAGGCACTCTACGAGCGTGGCATCAACATCAAGATGATTTCAACAAGCGAAATCAAGATTTCGGTAATCATTGACTCCGAGGACGCAGACAGAGCAGTTTCTGCTGTACACAACGCATTCATTCCAAACGACTAATCAAATCAAAAGTCAGCCTCGATGGGAGGCTGACTTTTTATAGGAGTACAATATGACGTTAAAGGTTATGCCATTCAGTCTGACGGTGTGCAAACTCAGCAGCTATGACAGCATAAACACGGGCAGCGATTTTTATTTTACGGCGAAAACCGATGAGGAAATATCGCTTGTGTGCAAAACAGAAGACACACCGCAAAACTGCACCGACCGTGAGGACGGCTGGCGGGCGTTCAGAATTGAAGGCGTGCTTGATTTTTCGCTGATTGGAATTCTGTCAGAAATATCGGGTGTGCTTGCAAAAAACAAAATAGGTATTTTTGCTGTATCGACCTACAACACTGACTACATTCTTGTAAAAGAAAAAAGCTTTGACAATGCACTTGCGGCATTAAAACAAAGCGGATACACAGTGGTATAATAAAAACGGACGAAGGGGTGCCTGAACAAGTCCGTAAAAAATGGACAATAGAAAAAAGAACCCCCTTGATGTAGAATATACAT
>SVQF01000080.1 GCA_015065445.1 Oscillospiraceae bacterium
TGAGTTCAAAAAGATTTTTTCTACTTTTGAAGAATACAACATCGGTTATGTGATTTACACGGGCGGTAACGATTCGATGGACACTGTTAAAAAGCTGTCCGACTATGCAGCGGATAACGGTATAGATATTAGTATTGTGGGCATCCCGAAAACCGTTGATAACGACCTTGAGGGCATCGACCACTCACCGGGGTTCGGCTCTGCTGCAAAGTATATTGCAACCTGCGTGCGTAACGTTGCGTACGATACAAGCATTTATTCAATCAAGAGCGTGCATATTATTGAGGCAATGGGCAGAAATGCAGGCTGGCTCACAGCCGCATCAGTGCTTGCCCGTCAGGACAATATGCCTGCCCCGCACCTTGTGTACCTGCCCGAAGTTCCGTTTTCTGTTGAGCAGTTTATCAGCGACGTAAAAGAAAAACTCGAGGTTTACAACACCGTTATTGTTGTTGTAAGCGAAGGTATTCACGACGCAGACGGAAATTATATTGCCGAGGGTGGCTGTTCGCAGGACGGTTTCGGTCACGCACAGCTCAGCGGCGTTGCGGCATTTCTCAAAACAGTTGTTGAAGACGAAATCGGATGTAAGGTAAGAGCCCTCGAACCGTCCGTTCTTCAGCGAAGTGCAGGACATATCGCCTCGCTTTGCGACGTTAACGAGGCGTTCAACCTCGGCACCGTTGCGGTAAAGGCTGCGGAAGACGGCAAAACAGGTGTGTTTGCCACACTTCACAGAACTTCCGACAAGCCGTACTGCGTAGAATACGGAACCGAGAGAATCGAAGTTGTTGCCAATGCGGAAAAAGTTGTTCCACGTAGCTGGATAAACGAGGCAGGCAACGACGTAACCGCCGATATGGTGCGTTACCTTAAACCGCTTATCCGTGGCGTAGCACAGACTCCGTACCGTGCAGGACTTCCCGACTATATCGACATCCGCCACCTTGACGTAAGAAAACAGAAATACAAAAACGAAGACTAACATAAAACAGACCTATGCGGCTAATCCCGCAAAGGTCTGTTTTTTAATCAAAGTATTTTGCGTATTTCAAATCGCCTTTAAGCGACTGCGTTGCTCCGCCTTCGCCGACAATTATGTGGTCGATAAGCCTTACTCCAAGCTGTCTTAAAAACAGCGAAAGGTCCTGCGTCATGCTGATGTCGCTCATAGACGGCACAGGTGCAGCGTTCGGGTGGTTATGTGCAACAAGTATTTTGGCTGCGTTGTCACGTATTGCTGCCTTTGCAACCGCTTTTTTACTCAGGCTGCTCGAATTCACACTGCTGACAGAATCAAAAATATTTGTGTTTATAATCCTGTTTGAATTGTCAAACGACGTAATCATTATAACTTCGTTTTTGTATGATCGAAGCATCTGACAAGCATACTTTTCTATGTCTTCAAAAGATGAGTATTTTTCTTTTGCCGAGGTTTGATTTATGCGGATGTTTACGTTCTTGAAAAGAGAAATTAAAATTGCCGTGTGTTCCTTAATGCCGTTAACTTTCATCAGCTCATCAATGTCGGCATTAATAACGTTTTCAAGACTGCCAAAGCGGTTTATCAAATCGTATGCAAGCGGCTTAACGTCCTTTTGCGGAATCGCATAAAAAAGTATCAATTCAAGAACATTGTGGTCGGGCATGGATTCAAAAGACTTTTTCAGATAAGAATCTTTAACCCTTTGTCTGTGACCTTTGCGACTGAGTTCTTCCATTGTTGCTCCTTATATAAACCGATTGGTGTTTGAATCGTATGTGAAACCCGCATCGCCGAGTGCGGCTTCTATTTCTTCTCTTTTTACGTTCATATCTTCGCACAGTTCGTCAAGCGAAGCGTAACTGTCACGCAGTTTCATATTAATCATACTGTAAAGAATAAACGGGTCTTTAGGTAAACTCATATTTATCTCCAAGAAATATTGTATAATAAGTATAGCATAAACAAAAATCTATTGCAATTCAAAAATAGATTTGTACAGCCTTTTCATTGACTGAACCGCACGATTTTGATATAATATATCCAAATAATTTAAAGCGAGGTAAAACTATGGACAGCAATAAAAGACCCGACTCAATGCAGAGAATCACAACTCCCGAACTTGCTAACGCATTTATCGACGAGCAGATTGCAGCACTCAAAGAGCAGATAGGCGACAAAAAAGTTCTTCTTGCTCTTTCGGGCGGCGTTGATTCTTCGGTAGTAGCGGCACTTCTTATCAAAGCAATCGGCAAACAGCTTGTGTGCGTTCACGTAAATCACGGCCTTCTCCGTAAGGGCGAACCTGAGCAGGTTGTTGAAGTCTTCAGAAATCAGATGGACGCAAACCTTGTTTACGTTGACGCAGTTGACCGCTTTCTTGACAAGCTTGCAGGCGTAGAAGAACCCGAGAAAAAGCGTAAGATTATCGGTGCTGAGTTCATCAGAGTGTTTGAAGAGGAAGCAAGAAAACTCAACGGAATCGAATTTCTTGCACAGGGTACAATTTACCCCGACATCCTTGAAAGTGACGGCGTTAAAGCACACCATAACGTAGGCGGACTGCCGGAGGATTTGCAGTTTGAACTTGTTGAGCCTGTAAAACTGCTGTTCAAGGACGAAGTGCGTGTTGTCGGCAAGGCACTCGGACTGCCTGACAATATGGTATTTCGTCAGCCGTTCCCGGGACCGGGTCTTGGTGTAAGATGCCTCGGTGCAATCACACGTGACAGACTTGAGGCAGTACGTGAAAGCGACGCAATCCTGCGTGAAGAGTTTGCTAAGAACGGACTTGAAGGCAAGGTATGGCAGTACTTTACAGCAGTTCCCGACTTCAAATCAGTTGGTATAAAAGACGGCAAGCGTACATTTGCTTACCCTGTAATTATCAGAGCCGTAAACACAAAGGACGCAATGACCGCAACTGTTGAAAACGTACCGTTTGAACTCCTTGAGCACATCACAAACCGCATCACAACAGAAGTGGAAAACGTAAACCGTGTCCTCTTCGACCTCACCCCAAAACCGTCAGCCACAATCGAGTGGGAATAATTAATTCTTAAATAATTAACTCCCGAAACCCTGCAATAAAGCGGGTTTCGGGAGTTTTCTTTTTAATCATGATAACAATTTGATAACAGGAAATTGAGGTCAATTACTGCGAGGTAACAGCGGCTTACGGGTTACGCCATTTAACCGTTGGCTTGTCGCCTGCGGTGCTGGGCCAGTTCAGTTTCCATTCCATATATTCGGACTTGCTGATAATTCCTTCGGCAAGTTCTTTTTTGCGTAATGCCCACTCCTCGAAAAATTCATCAAGCAGAAAATAATTAAATTGAACGGCTTTATGTGTTTCGTCAGGATACTCTTCGTCAGGAACATCGTGAATAGTAATTCTGTAATGCTCGTCAAGGTCAAAGAGCGTAAACATTACATCCTCTGCCGCATAGTTATAAGGCTCATAAAGTGAACGGAAATTAACCTCTAATGCGTCAGCGATTTTGATAAGTAACTCTTCTTTCGGCTTTCTGGTATTTGATTCATATTGAGCAATACGAATATCCGCCGTCTTTTCATCAAAGCCCACAAGCTTGCCGAGTTCTTTTTGAGTCAAGCCACGGAATTGACGAACTCTTTTTATTCTATCTCCAACAGCCATAATCGTTCTCCTTTTACAATCTGTTAAGCACATCATAGCATATTTGTTTAGGTCAGTCAACAAAAACTAAACAAAAAAGTTAAAGAAATTTGTCAAAAGAGGTTGACATAAACAAAATTGTTTAGTATAATACGTATTAAACAAATATGTTTAGTTTTAGAGAAGAGAGGTGATTTTATGAAAAACAGGTTTATGAAAGTAAACGAAGTAGCCGAGGAGTTAGAGGTATCTATTCCCTATGCGTATAAAATTATTCGCAAGCTGAACGAGGAGCTTGAAGGTAAAGGTTACCTGACTGTTAAAGGGAGAATTAACAGAGATTACTTTTATGAACGAATCTATCGCAAAGGAGGTGAGAATTAATGCCTGTATTTAGAAATGAAAAGAACGGAACTTGGTATGTCATGGCAAGATATGTTGATTGGCAGGGCAACCATAAGCAGAAGTGCAAACGTGGCTTTGAAACAAAGAGAGAAGCGTTGGAGTGGGAACGAGTCTTTCATTTGCAGCAGAGCGCCGATATGGATATGACCTTTGAAAGCTTTGTAGATATTTACAAAAGCGATATACGCTCACGAATTAAAGAAACCACATGGCTGACAAAGATTAACATCATTGATAAAAAGATTCTTCCTTATTTCGGTAAGCGAAAAATCAGCGAGATACAAACAAAAGACGTTATCGCGTGGCAGAATGAATTAATGCTGCAAAAGGACAAGAATGGAAAGGATAAGCGTTATTACTACAAGGTTAACCTTTTAATTGTATTTCTATCCAATGTGTTAATATTTCCTCATAATCCACTCTTTCTGTGCATCGGCCATCGGTTGACCAAATGCTGTGTCTAGATATAAAGGCGTGGGATAGCATGTCAAGCTTTTCAAAATCAACAGTATAACCCTTTTTTGATATGAATTCATTAATTCTATCCCGTAAAACTGCAATTAGATTATCAGTATCAAATGGTATAATCTTAACGCTAACATTATGGCTATCCAAAACTTCAGTGAACCCAGCCAAACTTTTTTTCATTTCATCATTTATCTTACGATTCTTTTGATATTGATTAATTGATTTTATTAAAATGTTGGATTTGCGAGCAACATTTCCAATTAAGTACAGAGTATATGTTTTAGAATTAACATCATTTGTTAAATCAATTATCCAATTTTTGATATCTGCTGCTTCAAATAAATTTACAGAGGATTTAACCTGAATAGCATTTACTATATTTTCACTATCAAAAAAGCCAACATCTACTTTATCGTTTTCTGTTTCACATTCTACAGAAATGCTAGACCAATCATCTTCATTACAAGCAGAAATGATTGCTATAATCGCTTGATACAAATAACCTCTACTTCCTTCTTGTCCACCCATTTTATACCATCCTTCAACAACTTTGAATATTACACTATTACTCTATATTTATTTTTAGAAAAAGTCAATGAATTATTGCTTTATTCTTCTTTATTTGATATAATGGATCCGCAAACAGATTGTGAAATATTATGGCTGTTATCAAGGTTGATAACAAAATGATAACAGTATATCGGCAACGATGAATAATATGGATACATCAAATAATCAGGAGAAAAAGAAAATAAAATTTCTAAACAAAAAAGTTTAGAAACAGAGTTTTATTGCAGAGTGGGAGTGAGAAATTTCGCTTTGCGAAATTTTGAGACCGTTTATCCAAATCTTTGATTTGGGAACAAAGGTACAGTGTGCCTTTGCATAGAAACTTGCTACCAACCGGATAACCTTACGCAGTATCGTAAAGTAACCTAATTATAAAAAGTCAAACCTCAATCATTTAACGTAAGTTTGATGGTTGGGGTTTTTTGTTCAAGATGTGATTGACACAGAGGGCGGTTTGAGGTATTATATATACAATTTGTTGTGGTTGCGACAAAACAATACACTATATGGAGAATATTATGGACAAAGGATATCTTACACCTGAAGACTATGCAGAACCACGCTGCCTGCTTTGTGACGAGCCTTACGGCAAGGTGCCTGAGGTTAAGGCGGTTCCGCAGCAACGTATTATTGAAAAGATGAACGACTATATGAGTCGCAGGGATTATGCAGGTGCAGAGCGACATCTGCTCTACTGGCTTGAGGAGGCAAAGCTCGGTCACGACAAAGGCGGCGAACTGCTTATACGCAACGAACTCGTCGGTCACTACCGCAAAACCTCAAACCGTGAAGGTGCGTTTGAAAGTGCTGCCGAGGCACTGCGGCTTATTAAGGAATTGCAGTTTGACAAAAACGTGAGTGCAGGCACCACCTACATAAACATTGCTACAGCATACAACGCATTTGATGAAAACGAAAAGGCAATTCCGCTTTTTGAAAAGGCAACGGAAGTTTACGAGGCAAACGAAGGCACGTCGCCCGAACTGCTTGGCGGACTATATAACAATATGGCGTTGACGCTTGTATCAGTAGGCAGATGCGATGAGGCGTTTGAGCTTTACAACAAGGCACTTGACGTTATGGCAAAAGTTCCGGGCGGCGGACTTGAGCAGGCTATAACCTATCTTAATATGGCTGACGCATACGAGGCAAAGCTCGGCAGCGAGCAGGCAGAGAGCAAGGCGTTTGAACTGCTTGACAAGGCATATGACCTGCTGATTAACACCGACGCAAAAAAAGACGGCTACTATGCGTTTGTCTGCGAAAAGTGTGCTCCGAGTTTTTCGTACTACGGATACTTTATGGCAGCAAAAGAATTAAACAGCATTGCGGAGGAAATATATGAAAGGGATTGAGCTTTCTGAGGCATATTTTGAAGAATACGGACGTCCGATGCTCGAAAGTGAGTTTGCAGACGTTTTGCCGTGCCTTGCGGTAGGTCTGTTTGGAAGCGGGTCGGAGTGCTTTGGCTTTGACGACGATGTTTCTTCCGACCACGACTTTGAACCCGGGTTCTGCATATTTCTTCCCGACGAAGACACTGTTGACCGCCGCACTGCATTTTTGCTTGAAAGGGCATACGCAAAACTGCCTAAAGAATTTATGGGTTACAGACGTGCTATGCTCTCCCCTGTTGGCGGAGCGAGAAAAGGTGTTTTACGCACGGAGGAATTTTTTGAAGAAAAAATCGGCTCAAAGGACGGCATACTCACCGTTAACCAGTGGCTCACCGTTCCTGAGCAGGCACTCGCTGAGGCGACGAACGGCAAGCTCTTTTTTGACAACTACGGCGAAGTCACAAAAATAAGGGAGAACCTTGCGACCTATCCGGAGGCGATACGCCGCAAAAAACTCGCCGGCAATCTGCTGCTGATGGCACAGTCGGGGCAGTACAATTACAGGCGTTGCCTTGACCACGGCGAAGAGGCTGCGGCACAGCTTGCTGTTTTTGAGTTTGTAAACAGTGCGATGAACGTTATATTTTTACTTAATAATAATTATAAACCATATTATAAGTGGAGTTTCAGAGCACTTCGTGCGTTGCCTGAGCTTTCGATTGAGGCGGAGGTTATGGAGTATCTGCTTACAACGGGCAACGGCAAAGACACCGCCGAAGAGAAGTACTACACGATTGAAGGAATTGCTGCGGACATTATTGACGAACTTGCAGAGCAGAAACTCACAAACGCAATCTGCGGCGACCTTGAGAAGCACGCTTACTCGGTGAACGACGGAATTGACGACGCCGAAATCAGAAATCTGCATATTCTTGCGGCGATATAACGGGAGAACGAATTATGAAATTACACGGAATACAAAAGATGACGCTGCTCGACTTCCCGGGCGTTGTGTCATGCACAATTTTTTTAGGCGGGTGCGATTTTCGCTGCCCGTTCTGCCACAACTTTGAACTGATTGACGGTACGGCACAGCCGATTATGGACGAGGGCGAACTGATTGATTTTCTTAAAAGCAGAAAAACTCTTATAGACGGCGTTGCGATTACGGGCGGCGAGCCCTGTCTGCACAAAGACCTGCCCGAACTTATAAGAAAAATCAGAGCCGAAGGCTACAAAGTAAAACTCGACACAAACGGTTACCACCCCGAAATACTGAAGGCTATACTTGACGAAGGGCTTGTTGAGTATGTGGCTATGGACATAAAGAACAGTGAGGACAAATACGCACTCACCTGCGGTCTTGACGAGGTTAATCTTGATACTATCAGAAAGAGCATTTCAATACTTATGAACAGCGGCACGGATTATGAATTCAGAACAACGGTTGTTGACGAACTGCACGAGACAGAAGATTTTGAAAAAATTGGCGAAATGATAAAGGGTGCAAGGCACTATTTTCTGCAGAGATTTACCGACAGGGACTCTGTTCCGTACGGAAATCTGAGTGCTCCTTCATTTGAAAAGATGCACGAATACGCCGAAATTGCTAAAAAATACGTTGAAAATACTGAACTTCGAGGTGTTGAGTAAATCACTATATATTGTGGTTGAAAAAAGTTTTTTAAAAAATTTACGGAACATATTGACAAATTGCCGTTGTATTGTTATAATACATCTTGCATGAAAAAATTACAGAATTATTACAACAGAGGAGCTATTTATGTATCAGGTAATCAAGAGAGACGGCAGCGTTACTGATTTTGACATAAATAAAATCAGTGCGGCAATTGCCAAAGCCTTTGAGGCTCAGGGAAAAGAATCCCACCCAAGCGTTATTGACTTAATTTCTATTCGTGTTACAGCAGATTTTGAGAGCAAAATCCAGGACGGTAAAATCTCTGTTGAGGCGATTCAGGACAGCGTTGAAAAAATGCTTTCTGAGTCGGGCTACGCAGATGTTGCAAAGGCATACATCCTTTACCGTAAGCAGAGAGAAAAGGTCCGTAACATAAACTCTACACTTCTTAACTACAAAGAGATTGTTAATAACTATCTCAGAATTAACGACTGGCGTGTTAAGGAAAACGCAACAGTAACATATTCTGTTGGCGGTCTTATTCTTTCAAACTCGGGTGCTATCACTGCTAACTACTGGCTCAGCGAAGTTTACGATGAGGATATTGCAGAGGCACACAGAAACGCAGATATTCACATCCACGACCTTTCAATGCTCACAGGTTACTGTGCAGGCTGGAGCCTTAAGCAGCTCATTCAGGAAGGACTCGGCGGCGTAACAGGTAAGATTACTTCTTCCCCTGCAAACCACCTTTCAACCCTCTGCAATCAGATGGTGAACTTCCTCGGCATTATGCAGAACGAGTGGGCAGGTGCTCAGGCGTTCTCGTCATTTGACACATATCTTGCTCCGTTCGTTAAGGTTGACAACCTCTCGCAGAAAGAGGTTAAGCAGTGCATTCAGTCGTTCGTATACGGCGTAAATACTCCGAGTCGTTGGGGTACACAGGCTCCGTTCTCAAACATCACACTTGACTGGGTTGTTCCAAACGACCTTAAAAACCTTCCTGCAATCATCGGCGGCAAAGAGATGGACTTCACCTACGGTGACTGCCAGAAGGAAATGGATATGGTTAACAAAGCCTTTATCGAAATTATGATTGAAGGCGA
>SVQF01000081.1 GCA_015065445.1 Oscillospiraceae bacterium
GATTGTAAGAAGTAATTTGTTTTTGTCAGACTTCATTCTCGTGCCTGAGCCGGCACCGAGAATTATTGCCACGTTACTCAATTTCCTTCACCTCGCTGAGTTCTTCTTCGTTAGGTGTAACATACTCTGTTTTATAGTTGTCATAAATAACCATACCGAACTTGGCTCCGTTCGGCTTATGCACATTTTTGACTATAGTGTAGTCAACAGGCACGTTTGACGATGCGTGTGCCTTGGAATTTGCAGCGGCAAGCATAGCCGCCTCACGTATAAGTTTATCGGTAAACGGTCTGCCCTTTTCGGCAGTGACAATTACGTGGCTGCCTGCAGAATCCTTAACGTGAAACCACAAGTCGTAGTTCTTTGCTGTTTTAAGCGTGAGTTCGTCGTTTTGCATATTGTTTCTGCCGACTGCAATTTCAAAACCTTCGCTTGAAACAAAGCGGCGTGGCGGCAGTTTCTTTTCACGTCCACGCTTTACGTTTCGTTTGCTGAGAAAGCCCGACTCGTATAGTTCGGTGCGGATTGCGGTAATCTCGCTGTCGGTTTCGGCACGGGAAAGTGCGTCAATAACTGAGTCAAGATACGCCGCCTCTTCCTCAGCCTGCTTAATAAAGGCGTTGAGTTTGCTTTCGGCAACCTGCTTTTTGCGGTAGTCTTTGTAGTATTTCTGTGCGTTTTGTGCAGGAGTAAGCGTAACGTCCGCCTCTATGCGAAGCGTATTTCCGCCGTCGTAGAAATTTTCAAGTTCGTAGTACGCCGAACCCTTCTGCAATCGGTAGAGATTGGCATTAATAAGGTCGCCGCAAACTTTAAGTTGTTCTTTGTTCTCGCACTCTTTGAGTTCCCTGCGGCGATTTATCGCCTTGCGGACAGCACGCTCCTGCAATACTGTCAGGCTGTGAAACAGGTCGTTGCTGCGTTGCTTTATTCTTTCAAAGCGAACCTGCTCAAAATAGTAGTAGTCTATCAGTTGCGAAAAAGTGTCAAAGCTCTTATATTTTGCAAGGTCGCCGTACTGCTGCGGTCTGAAATAAGTGTAATCCTTAGGCTTATCAATAATTACAACAGTAGGCTCGGGATGAGCGATATGCTCTTTGAGTTCGTCGAGTGTCATACCGTGTTCGAGTTCACGTGCCACAATCGGCGAGATACCCTGAAGCACCTCCTGGTACGCAAGCGACTTTTTAATTCCGAGTGTGTTAATGCTCTTTTCAAGTTCGGCTGTGTCGTATCTGAGCACGTTCAGTTTGCTCTGTTGCGGCGGAAGTTCGTAGCGTATATTCGGCAGCACTTCACGAACGCTCGAGGTATACTCGTCAATCTTTTTAACGCAGTCAACGATTATACCGTTTTCATCAACAAGGATTATATTACTGTGCCTGCCCATTATTTCGGTAATCAGCCTGAAAGTCACAGGGTCGCCAAGGTCGTTTGTAGCGTCAAAAACAAACGTGACAATACGCTCGAAGCCGTCCTGCGTAATATCCCTCAGCTTTGCACCGCCGAGGTGTTTGCGAAGCAGCATAGTAAGCATTGGCGGCTTTTTGGGATTTTCAACATACTGTTCGGTCAGCTGAATGCGTGGACACTCCGCCTTTGCCGAAATAAGCAGTTTTTCGGTGCCGTCGTACGTTCTGAATGTAAACATAAGTTCTTCCTTTGACGGCTGGTATATTTTATCCACTCTGAAACCGCAAAGCTTTTGTTTTATTTCGTTTTTAATAAGATGTAAAAATATTCCGTCAAAAGACATACGTCGTTATGCGGCAACGTGATTGAAACATAATGCAAAGCATTATGTTAATAATCACTACGCCGTCACTCCTTTTTCGGCAAAAAATTTGCATAGCTGCTTTTTGCCGATGATTTATCGGTTATATTGATTTTATGGGATTTTGTTGATTTGCAGAAATGAACTCAACGTCAGTGAACAGTTTTTCAAGTTTGTTTTTAAGCATCATAAACGCTGCGTACTCTGTTTCGTAGTGACCTGCCGAAATAACGGTAAATCCGCTTTCGCTTGCGTCGAGCATTTTGTGGTACTTCATATCGCCCGTAATAAGTACGTCTGCATACTGTGAGGCAAGTTCGGTATACTCTTCACACGCCCCGCCGCCGACAGCAACAGTTTTGATGAGTTTGTCGGTGTCAGTGTATCTGATGCCCGCCACATCGAGTCTGTCGGAAACAAGCTCGGCAAGGTCATCTATGCTCATTTCGTTTTCAAGCTCGCCCGCAACAATCAGTGTGCCGTCAATGTGACGGGGGTTACTTAGTCCGAGGATTTCGGCAAGACTGTCGTTTATTCCGCCGTCTGCAAGGTCAAAGTTTGTATGAGCCGATACGGCTGCAACCCCGCTGTTTGCAAGCGTATATACAACGCTGTCGCTCTTAACGTCGGTGATGCCGCCGAAGATTACGGGGTGATGAGTAAGCAGCAAATCCGCACCAACGTCACACGCAAAGCGGCACACATCACGGGTGGCGTCAAGAGCCATCACACACTTTTTTACCTCTTTGCGAAAGTCACCGACCAGATGACCCGAGTTGTCCCACTCCTCCTGAGTGTCAAACGGTGCTATTGAATTTATGTAGTCGTATATATTTTTTACAGTTGTCATATTTTTTCCTCTATAGCAGTAATTACGGCTGAATAATCGGTGCCGCCCTTCTGCTTATTTTTAAGATAACTGAGCAGATGCAAAAAGTATTCTCTGTCTGAAAAGTCGTTGATTTCACCTAAAAAGCATTTAACGTCGTCAGCGTACGTATACTCGCCGCAATATACTGCGTCAAACACGCTGTAATGGTGCCGTCCGTCAGGAACTACAAAATCGTTCAGAATTCTGAAGCCGTTGTTATAAAGCCATTTGCGAGCAATTTCGGGATGGGTCATAGCATTGATAATAACGTGTTTTTTGACAGTGTATGCACAACTGTTCAGAATATCGGCAATAAGTTCGCCGCCCATTCCCGCAAGCAGAATTTCGTCTACCTCGTTTTCGTCAACGGATTTGAGCCCGTCAGAGATAACGCATCTGATTTTGTCTTCAAGACCGAAGTCCTTTACAAGACTGATGCAGGACTTCAGCGGACCTTCGTTAATATCGCACGCTACCGCCGATTTAATTTTGCCGTCAAGCACAAGCGACACAGGCACGTATCCGTGGTCGCAGCCGACGTCAGCAAGACGCTTGCCGCTTTGCACCAAATCAGCACAGGCAGAAAGGCGGGGCGAAAGCTTAACTGTGCTACTCATTGGCAAATATGCTGCCTATAACCGTTTCGTAAACGGCTACAGGGTCTGATATAAATTTTTCCTTAATCATCTCCGCCTGCTCACGTGTAGCGGCAAAAAGATTGAGCCGCATAAAGTCAGTGTTGACGTCGCTTACGCACAGCAGAACGTCAAAGCCCTGCTCGGTTTCGGTGATTTCAACTTTAGTTTCACGGCGGAACTTTTCTTTTGCGATAATAGTCTGACAGAGCTTTATGCTCTGCTCACGAACGGTGAGCGGCAAATCCTTTTCGATAAGTTCGATTTCCGCACCGCCCGTATTACCAAGTGAAAGCGTACCGTCATCATTTTCCTTAATAACTCCGCTTGAAAGCATTTTTGAAATTGCGTCGGCAACCTCAAAGTAGTTTGCGAGCTGTCCCTGCTCCATAGCGGATGTTATGGTTTCTGCCTTAACTCTGCCCGAAAGCGTTGCAACAATATAACTTACAAGAAGATGAATTCCGCCGACAGAACGCAGTCCGCCGTTTTTAACGCCTGCCATCATTGCGTCAAAGCGGAGCAGCGGATTGTCGTCGTTATTACTTCTGAGTTCTCTGATATCAAAGTCGTTAGTGTCTTTTTGCATAACAACCTCCGAATTTATATTTAATATATAATAACATATTATACGAACAGTTGCAAATAAAAAAACCGCCTTGCTGTGCAAAGCGGTTGAATATCAAATTATTCCTCTGTTGCAGTTTCCTCTGCAGGTGCCTCTTCAACAGTTGCAGGTGCTTCCTCAACAGCGGGAGCCTCTTCAACAGTTGCAGGTGCCTCCTCAACAGCAGGAGCCTCTTCAACTGCAGGGGTTTCTTCTGCAGGCTCTTCAACAGGAGCCTCTTCCTTTACCTCATCAACTGCAAGTTCAGGGATAACCTCTGTTTCCTCAGGCTTTTCAAGGAGTTCTTTCATCGAAAGCGAAACTCTCTTCTTATCAAAGTCGATGTCGATAATTCTTGCCTTAACAACGTCGCCAATTTTGAGTACGTCCTGCGGAGCCTTGATTCTTTCCCATGAAATCTGGCTTATGTGGATAAGACCGTCAACTGTGGGAAGAATGTTTGCAAATGCACCGAATGTAGCAAAGCTTACGATTCTTGCATCAACGTCTGTGCCTACAGGATAATCTCTCTTGAGAATCTCCCACGGATTGTCTTCAATCTTCTTGAAGCCAAGCGAAATCTTTCTTGTTTCCTCATCAAGAGCCTTGATTGTAACCTCAACGGTGTCGCCAACGTTAACAACCTCTGAAGGATGCTTGATTCTTGACCATGAGAGTTCTGAAATATGTATCATACCGTCGATACCGCCAAGGTCAACAAACGCACCGTAAGATGTGAGTGACTTAACTGTACCTGTAATTTTCTGACCCACTTCAAGAGAAGCCCACGCAGCATCCTGCTGTGCCTTTCTTTCTGCGTCGGTTACAACTTTGATTGAGCCGACTGCTCTGCGGCGTGCAGGATTAACGTCAATAATCTTGAACTTAACAGTGGTTCCGTCAAGTACATCGAGATTCTGATTTCTCGGAATACCTGTAAGTGATGCCGGAACAAAAACTCTTGTTCCGTTTGTGGTAACAAGTACACCGCCACGGATAATCTGTGTTACCGTACCTTCGAGAATCTCGTCTGCTTCTTTGGCTGCAACGATTTCTTCCCAGCCTTTTGATGCGTCAAGAAGACGCTTTGAAAGCTTAAGAACACCGTCGTTATCATCAGTTTTCATAATGATAAGGTCGATTTCGTCGCCTACTGCAACAACATCCTCACATTTAGAAATAGGTTCGGAACTAAGATCATCAAAAGCAACAACGCCTGTTTGCTTTCTACCGGGAATGTCAACGTAAACCTCTGTTGGAGTAATTCTTTCAACAGTTCCCTTTACTACCTTGCTGTTGTCATTTTCCTTAAAAGACTCGTTAAGTAATTCTTCGAAGGATGCCTCACCATCAGCAGATGCTTTGACAGCAGGCTCGTTAGCCTTATCAGCGGTTTCTGCTGTCTCCACAACTTCTTCGGTAACGGCTGAAGCTGTTTCAACTTCCTTTTCTTTAATTTCTTCGGACATGGTTTTGAGTACCTCCTTGATAATTACCGAGGGTGTCGAAGCCCCGGCAGTGACACCAATCACATTAAATGCAGATAAATCGAGCGATGCGAGTTCGTCTGCCGTTTCGATTAAAAACGACGGACAGTGAGTGCTGCTGACCTCTTGCAGTTTGCGTGTGTTTGATGAATGACGACCGCCGACAATCAGCATTGCGTCCGAGTTCTTTGCAAGCTCTTCCGCCTCAGACTGTCTGTCAGATGTCGCATTACATATTGTATCAAAAAACTCACAATTTGTACATACCTTTTTTAGTATTTTCTTAGATTTTTCCCATTCTTTTAGCGAAAAAGTAGTCTGAGAAACACAAATTATTTTTTTGTTTTTGTCAAAATTGGCATTTTGTAAAATTTCTTGAAGCTCGTTTTCGTTTTTAAAAACGTAAGAATTGCCCTGACAGTACGAGCGTATACCCTTAACTTCGGGGTGGTTGCAGTCGCCTGCGATAAGAACAGCAGTGTCGCCGTCCTGCTTTTTTACAATGTTGTGAATTTTGGTGACGAAGGGGCAGGTTGCGTCAACATAATTGATGTTTCTGTTTTCAATATCGTCAATAATCTGCTTTTCGACTCCGTGCGTTCTCACAACAATCATATATCCTTCGGGGCAGTCCGAGGGGGTGTCTATTATTTTAACTCCCCTATTCTGCAAATCGTCAACAAGCTGAGCGTTGTGAATTATGGGTCCGAGCGTACAGACCTTTTTGCCTTCGTCAACAAGTTTGTAAACGAGGTCAACCGCTCTGTTTACTCCAAAGCAGAAGCCCGCCGTTTTTGCAAGTTTAATATCCATAACTATTTAACTTCTGCTTCCCACAGTTCTGTAATTCTGTCCATTACAAGATTAGCGGCTGCCTTGACGTCGTGCGGACCGAAATCCTCTTTGTCAAATCCCATCTCTTCCGGAGAAATGAGTTTGCCGTACGATACGGTAACGTGGCTTCCCATTTTGATTTTACCCTTGCAGCAGATTGCAACGGGAAGAACGGACGCATTTGTTGCCTTGGCGATAACGGCAACGCCTGCCTTAGCTTTTTGCGGAACGCCGTTTTTGTCCTTTATACGCTTACCCTCGGGGCAGATTGCCATTACGTGACCTTCTTCAATAATCTTTTCGCCGTACTCGATAGCCGAGGTGTCGCCCTTGCCACGCTTAACGGGGAAACCGTACATATGGGTGATGAACCAACCTACAATAGGGTTTTTATAAAGTTCGGATTTTGCCATAAAGTGAAGTTCGGGAACTTTATTGCTCATTGCGGCAAACACAGGGTCAAACGCACAGGTGTGGTTGATAGCAACTATGTAGCGTGTACCCTGCGGCGGCACGTTTTCTATGCCCTTTAGTTTTACGTGGTAAACTGCTTTAACAAGTGGTGCAAATACTTTTTTTACAAAGCCGTAAAGGCGGTAGTGCTTAACCTGTGAATAGTCAAATTCTTTCATCGATATTCTCCTTAATAGTGTTGATTACTGCTTCGATTGACTCCTCGAGATTGAGTTCAGAGGTGTCGAGCATAATGGACTCCTTGCTTGGTTTAAGCGGTGCTATCTCACGGTGCGAGTCCTGATAGTCACGCTGATTTACGTCGGCGAGAACGTCCTCGTACATAACGCTTTCGCCCTTTTCGATAAGTTCGATATATCTTCTTTTTGCCCTGCACTCGGGAGATGCGAACAAAAAGATTTTAACATCTGCGTTTGGGAGAACAACGGTTGCGATATCCCTGCCGTCCATAATTACGTTGTTTGTTTTTGCAATATTCTGCTGCAAGTCAAGAAGGAAGGCACGCACTTTGGGAATTGCTGAAACCTTGCTTGCACCCATAGAAATTTCGGGCGTTCTGATAAGCGACGAAACGTCCTCGCCGTTGAGGAACACTGCCTGCACGCCGTCTATATATTTCATTTCCACAACGGAACTGTCTATCAGTCTGTCAACAGCAGCGTCGTCAAGACTGTCAAGAATGCCCATTTTCTGAGCACTTAGTGCAACAGTTCTGTAAAGGGCTCCCGTGTCAACATAGATGTAGCCAAGCTCCTTTGCAGCAGCTTTTGCTATTGTGCTTTTGCCCGCTCCTGCAGGTCCGTCGATTGCAACATTAATCATATTTTATTCTCCTTTAATAATTCATCATTCATCAATTAAATTGAACTTCCGCACAGGTATCCCGTGCTGAAAGCGATTTGAAGATTAAATCCGCCCGTGTATGCGTCAACGTCAATTACCTCGCCTGCAAAATAAAGGTTCGGTACAAGTTTTGACCTCATAGTTTTGGGGTCTATCTCTTTTACACTCACGCCGCCCGAGGTGACAATTGCCTCTTCAATCGGTCGGAATCCGGTAATGTTAAGCGTCAGATTTTTCAGCAGATGTACAAGTGATTTTCTCTGCTCCTTTGTAATCTGATTGCATTTTGCCGACGGCTCAATCCGTGACAGTTTAACTATAACAGGAATCAGCTTGTGCGGTAAGAGTTTTGAAAGAGAGTTTATAAAGTCTTTATTATTGTTATCGGCAAAGTCACGCTGAAGGCGTTTGTCGAGCTGCGTTTCGTCAAGAGCGGGTTTGAGGTCTATGACGAGTTTGTAGTCTTTTTTATCGGGCTCCGCCATATGACAGGACGCCGAAAGCACGCAGGGTCCGCTCACGCCAAAATGGGTAAAAAGCATTTCGCCGAAATCACTGTACACGGTTTTGTCGCCGTCCAGAACTTTAACACCAACGTTCCTGAGCGACAAGCCCTGAAGCTGCGGCACAAAATTATTGCTGCACACAAGCGGCACCAGCGAGGGTTTAAGCGGCGTTACGGTATGTCCCACGCTTTTTGCGAGTGCATATCCGTCGCCCGTAGAACCCGTTTTACTGTAACTTTTTCCACCCGTGCATACCGCCACAGCGTCACATTCAATTTCGTCTTTGTTATCAAGCAGCACGGCGGTTATTTTTTCGCCGTCCGTCTTAAAGGCTTTTACGGTACCCTGTACTATTTCGGCACCGCTGTTTTTAGCATTTTTTACGAGTGCGTCAACAATGTCCGCAGCCTTGTCCGACACGGGAAAAACTCTGTTACCCCGTTCGATTTTTGTAGGCACGCCCATATCCTCAACAAGTGCGATTGTATCGTACGGCATAAACGCCGAAAACGCCGAATACATAAAGCGTGGATTGCTGACAACATTTGATATAAGCCCGTCCAGATCAAAGCAGGCATTTGTTACGTTGCACCTGCCCTTGCCTGTAATCATAACTTTACGTGCGGGACGGCTGTTTTTTTCGATAATAACCGTTTGATTGCCACGTTTTGCAGACTCCGCAGCTGCGATAAGTCCTGCCGCTCCGCCGCCGATTATCACTACTTTTTTACTATCGTTCATAAGGCAAATTATATATTATATATCTTCCTGTGTCAATTGCTCTGTAAGGTTTTCCCACTCATCATAAAGCGAATCCCTCAAAGTTGTTTTTTCATCCAGCAGACTTGTAAGCCGCATAAGTTCCTCGTAGTCGGAGGTTGCAAGATTTTCTTCGATTTCGGCTATTTCGGTTTCGGTGAGTTCTATTTCCTCCTCGCACTTTTTCAGCCTCGTTTTAGCCT
>SVQF01000082.1 GCA_015065445.1 Oscillospiraceae bacterium
CGGCAAGAAATACTCCTGCTTTTGTAAGAGCCATTGCAGCAGGCTCAAATACATTCTGTTCGATTGATGACGCAATATCGTCCGACGACACCGTGAAAGACGAAAAGTCAAACAACCCCTGAAGTTGTTTGGGAATCCGCTCCCCTGCTTTCTGAAGATTTGTAAGCACTTCGTCAATATTGCCCGATGTTGCGATGTTATTATTAATATAATTCATCAGCCGTGGCTGAACATATGCGTCGTAGACTGCAGTGCTGTAATTACTGCTGACAAAGAAGCACAGAAATGTTCCGACAGACCAGCGTATAAAGTTGATAACGTTATACAAAAGTCCTCTTCGGCAGCCGTGAACTGCAGAAAGTATTACAAGAAGCACGATTGCAACATCAACAAAATTGACCGTATAACCGAGAATAGTCATATCTTACTCCTCCAGCACGTCAACAAGCTGATGACGGGTTACAAATATTTTTGACGAGAGTTTGTGAGCACTTGTAACGCTGTCGTCGCACTTGAAGGTGTTTTTTTGTTCGCCGTTTGTAAGCGAATAAGTTACCACCTTATCGGAAAAAAGCAGGCAGATTTCGTTATCGGCAGATACGAACTTGGGCTTCTGCCTGAGTTCAACGGTTGTTTTGACCTTACCGCCCGAATTGATGTAGTTAACATAGTTTTCGCTTGCGTCGGCATATTTTGAATAGACGTATACAAGTTCTTTGTCGTCCGTATAGTTAAATGCAACGGTGTTGACACTGCCGTGTGGGTAAACCTCTTTGTCGTCCTTTTGCGATTTGATAAGATGGACAGATTCGTTGCCTATATAATACAAATCACGTGAATCCGCATACTGAAGGTCGAGAACGTCGCTTTCGGGATATTCAAACTTAGCCCTGTCGCTTTCGTCACCCACGTTGATTGTGTGAAGTGTGGTAACGGTTTTTGCATTTTTTGAATTAACCGTTGCGTAAGCACACTTTTTGCCAGATACGTCGATGGCAACCGCAACAACATATCCGTCGCTGACGCCGAAAGTTGCAAGTTTTTTAAGCGATTCGTTCATAACAACAATTTGTGTTTTGTTGCTGCTGTTGCGTACGGCATAGATAACGTTACCGTTTTTTGAAACGTCGCCACAGATAACCGAGCTGTCGAGCGTTGACTCGTAAACGTTTTCGGACGTGTTATCGAGCCTTATACGTGTGCCGCCCTGGTCAATTGTAAACAGATATTTTCCTGCGGTGGTCATTACGGGATTTGCGTATCCGCTTGCAAAAGTGTAAATCTCTTTTGCGTCGGACGGATTAAGCACCTTGCAGGAAAGGTCGGTAAGCACGACGATTTTATCGTTTACAAACTCAAGTTTTGCACCCGACGACGTGTCGAGCGTGTAAGGATAAGCGTCTGCGTCGGTACTAAAAAACAGTTTGCCGTGAGTAATCTTATCCTTGAGTGAGCTGAAATCGACCTCGGCTACCCTCATTGCAGCAAGACCGAAAACTGTTACAATCAGAATAACCCATATTACAATTCTGATTTTGCGTTCTTTATTAAGTTGCTTTTCTTTTCGTGCGTTTTCACGCTGATTTGAAGCCATTTTAATCTCCTGAATTAATAATTTACCTTGTTCAGATACAAGCCGTGAGGCGGTGCGGTTTTGCCGGCACGGGTACGCTCTTTTGAGTCAATAACGTCTGCAAGTTCGCCCGCTTTAATTTTGCCTTCGCTTACAAAAAGCAGCGTGCCAACCATTATACGCACCATATTATATAAAAATCCGTCGCCTTCAAAAGTGAAGATTACAAAGTCACCGTAACGCTTAACCTGTGCTTTGGTGATTGTTCTTACCGTATCCTCCACGTCACTTTTAACAGAACAGAATCCCGAGTAATCATGGGTGCCGAGGAAGTGTTTTGCCTCGCTGTTAAGGTAGTCTGCATCAAGCGGAAATCTGTAATGATAAGCGTACTTGTCGCAGAACGGGTCACGGATTTTGCCGTTATAGATTTTGTACACATACTCCTTTGTTTTGCAGCTGTAACGGGGATGAAAGTCCGCCGCAACCTCTTTGCAGGACAGAGCCGAAATGTCACGTGGCAACTTTGTGTTGAGTGCCATAACAACGCCTTCGTCGGATATGTTCATATCCGTATCGAGCGTCAGGCAATACATATTTGCGTGTACGCCGCTGTCTGTTCTTGAGCAGCCCCTGACGTCAAGTCTTTTACCAAATACCTTTTCAACGGCGTTCTGGAATTCCTCCTGCACAGTGATAGCGTTTTGCTGAACCTGCCAGCCGTGGTATGCAGTACCGTCATATTTTATTGTTATTAAAAGTTTTCTCATTAAATCACGCTTTGCGTAAAGATTCTGAGCAGAATAATTCCTGCAAAAAATGCGATTACAAAACACAGTGAAATGTAATCACGCAGCACAAGACGGTTAACGTTCATCTTGGTTCTGCCCTCGCCGCCACGGTAGCAGCGGCACTCCATTGCGTCGGCAAGTTCATTTGCCCTGCGGAACGAAGATATAAAAAGTGGGATTAGAACGGGGATAATAGCCTTTACTCGCTTTAAAAATCCGCCTGATTCCATATCGGCACCCCTTGATTTCTGGGCTGCCATTATTTTGTCAACCTCTTCTATAAGAATCGGTATAAAACGCAGTGCAATAGTCATTGTCATTGCAAGCGAGTGGATATCGAGTCTGAACACCTTCAGCGGTTTTAGCAACGACTCCATAGCGTCTGTAAGCTGGTTTGGCGTTGTTGTGTACGTGAGCATAAGACCCACTGCAACAAGGAGGATAATCCTCATCGCCATAAACACGGCGTTGTGAATTCCGCTTTCGGTAATCTTGATAAAGCCGAGCGTTATAATTGGCTCGCCCGTGCCGTAAAACAGGTTAAGCACCGTTGTAAACAGCACCACAAACAAAATAGGTCTGATACCCTTGAAGATGACTTTGATATTGATTTTGGAAATAATCACAATTGCGACGGTGAGCAGGGTCATACAGCCCATTGAAATGTAGTTTTTGCAGAAGAAAACGGCAACCATCAGAAGAAATATAAGCACCGTTTTCATCCGTGGGTCGAGTTTGTGGAGAAGAGAGTTTCCCGGGAAATACTGACCGATTGTAACTTCACCTATCATACGGTCACCTCCCGAAGTCGCATAAACTCCTCTTTCGCCTGTTCGATAGTGAATATGTCTGTATTACAGGGAATGCCCATATCCCGCAGTTTAAGGAAAACATCGGTAACTTCGGGTACGTTAAGCCCCATGTCCCTGAGCTCCCTACCGTGCGAATAAACGCTTTTAACTTCTCCTAACATAGCGACTTTACCGTTATTCATAACAAGGACTCTGTCGGCAATCTTTGCCACATCCTCCATAGAATGCGAAACGAAAATTACGGTGTTGCCCTCAGCTTTCTGATAATTCTTAATCAATTCAAGAATAACATTTCTGCCCTTCGGGTCAAGACCTGCACAGGGTTCGTCGAGAATAAGCACATCGGGTTTCATAGCGATAATTGAGGCGATTGCTACACGCCTTTTCTGACCTCCAGACAAGTCAAACGGTGACGTGGTTTCGAGCTTAGTCGGAATTCCTACATACTCCATACTCTCGTAGACCCGCTGTCTGATTTCGTCCTCGCCGAGTCCCATCTGAGAAGGACCGTAAGCAATCTCACGAAAAACAGTCTCTTCAAAAATCTGATACTCGGGATACTGAAAGCAAAGCCCGACTGCAAAGCGGACGTTTCTGATTTGCTTGCGGTTTTCCTTCGCCCAGATGTTTTTGCCGTAAAGGTTTACAGTTCCGCTGTGAGGCTCAAGAAGTCCGTTAAGATGCTGAATAAACGTGGACTTGCCCGAGCCTGTGTGACCGATTACGCCTATAATCTCGCCTTTTTCGGCAGAGAAAGTGACGTCCTCAATCGCAGCAGTTTCAAACGGAGTGCCAACCGAATAAAGATATGAAATTTTGTCACAGCTCAGAATTGCCATAATAATCTTTATGCAGTAAGGATTTTATAAAGTTCCTTTGCACACTCCTCGGAATTTAATACAGTTTTGTCGGCAGTAATGCCGAGTTCGCTCATAAGTTTTGTTGACTGCGGAGCGTCGAGCTGAAGCGACTCTACAGCATTAATATCGGAAAAAACCTCACGTGGCGTACCGTCAAGTCTTATTACACCGTCGTCAACTACAACAACTCTGTCGGCACGCACCGCCTCGTCCATATTATGAGTGATTAGAAGGATTGTTATGCCTTCCTCACGGTTTAGTTTAAGTACGGTGTCGATTACTTCCTTTCTGCCGCTCGGGTCGAGCATTGCAGTTGGCTCGTCAAGGACAATGCACTTGGGTTTCATCGCAATAATTCCGGCAACAGCAACACGCTGCTTCTGACCGCCCGAAAGACGGTTGGGCGATTTTTCACGGTATTCGTACATACCGACGGTTTTAAGTGCGTCGTCTACACGGCGTCTGCACTCGTCGCTCGGAATACCGAGATTTTCTACGCCAAATGCTACGTCCTCCTCAACTATTGACGACACAATCTGGTTGTCGGGATTCTGAAACACCATACCGACGTTACGCCTTACTTCGTAAATTGAGTCGTCGGGCTTGGTTTCGAGTCCGCAGACCGTGACGCTGCCGCCAAGCGGAAAGAGTATTCCGTTGGTGAGCTTTGCAATAGTTGATTTGCCCGAGCCGTTATGCCCTAAAATTGCGGTAAAACTACCCTGTTCAATTGTGAGGTTAAAGTCTTTAAGTACAGCCACTTCCTTTTGCTTTGAGGCGTTGTTTTCGTCCTCAACGAAATAGGAAAAGCTGACATTTTCAAATTTAATAAGTTCCATATTATCAAGCTTTGCGGTCGTGCCGCCGATGATGTATTACGCCTGCCAGATTGCAGTCGTGCCGCAAGGTAATATTCCGCCGCTTGCGGTAACGGGCAGCCCGATTTCGTCAGCTGAGGTTGTGCCGCCACGTTTTTTTGCAATAACATCGTCAATAATATATTTCATTACAGAGGCTGAAAGCCCCGTTGTGTACGAATTGAGAATTACACACAGCGGCTCGTCTGACAGAACTTGCTCTACCACGGTCATAAAGTCGTAGATACTGTCCTCAAGATGCCATACTTCGCCACGTGGACCCCTGCCGTATGACGGCGGGTCGAGTATAACAATGTCGTACTTATTTTCCCTTCTGATTTCACGCTGGACGAACTTCATACAGTCGTCAACAATCCAGCGTACGTCACCGTCGGACACGCAGCTTGCTTCGGCGTTTTCTTTAGCCCACATTGTCATACCCTTTGATGCGTCAACGTGAACAACGCTTGCACCTTCTTTCAGGCAGGCGACCGTTGCGGCGCCCGTGTAGGCAAAGAGGTTAAGCACTTTCACTTCTTCCCTGCCGCTGTTTTTAATAACGTCACGCACAAAGTCCCAGTTGACAGCCTGCTCGGGAAAAAGACCCGTGTGCTTAAATCCCATAGTCTTTACATTGAAGGTTAGGTCCTTATATCGCACCTGCCAAGCCGCAGGCATACGCTTGAACACGGTCCACTTTCCACCGCCGCTGCGTGAACGCACATAGCGTGCGGAGGGCTGAGCCCACAGGCGATGTTCTTTTTCACTTTTCCATATAACCTGAGGGTCGGGACGAATGAGAATCTCCCGTGTCCAGCGTTCAAGTTTTTCGCCGCACGAGCAATCAATCAGTTCGTAATCTTTCCAGTCTGTTGAAAATCGCATAATTATTATGAAAGTCTTTCTTTTACAACCGCTGCAATATCGTTGCCGAGTGCGGTTATGTGGTCTATATCCTTTCCTTCGAGCATAACACGTACAAGCGGTTCGGTACCCGAAACACGCACAAGCACTCTGCCGTCACCCATAAGTTCCATTTCAGCCTTCTGGGTTGCTGCAATAATGTACTCGTCATTGTTATACTTCTGCTTGCCTTCGGGTGAAACTCTGACGTTGATAAGCACCTGCGGATAAACTTCCATAACCGATGCAAGTTCCGACAGTTTTTTGCCGCTCTTTACTACTGTTTCCACAAGTTTTACGCCCGAAAGTTCGCCGTCGCCCGTAGTGGCATAGTCAAGGAAAATAACGTGACCCGACTGCTCGCCGCCAATGTTAAATCCGTCTTTGAGCATTCTTTCAAGAACGTATCTGTCGCCGACTGCGGTGCGGGCACACTTGATGCCGTGCTCGTCGCAGAACTTGAAAAAGCCCATATTACTCATAACCGTAACAACTGCAGTGTCATGCTTAAGAGTTCCCTCTTCCTTCATACGTTTTGAGCAGATTGCTATAACTTTATCGCCGTCAACAAGTTCACCGTTTTCGTCAACGGCAAGCATTCTGTCGGCGTCGCCGTCAAACGCAAGCCCGAGGTCAAGGTTTGCGTCCTTTACAAAATTCATAAGTTCTTCGGGATGCGTTGAACCGCAGCCGTCGTTGATATTAGTGCCGTCAGGAGTGTCAGACAGCATAATACACTTAGCACCGAGGCGGGTAAAAATCTCTTTGGCACACACAGACGCAGAGCCGTTTGCACAGTCAAGTGCGATACGCAGCCCGTCAAAACGGACGTCTGCAGTGCTTACAACGTGGTCTATATAGTCGTTAATCGCTTTTTTGGAGGAGAGTCTGTTACCTACCTCGCCGCCGATTTTAAGTGCTGGTTGCTCGGTTTCGTCAAGAATTATTGACTCAATCTCGTCTTCAATAGCGTCGTCAAGCTTGTAGCCGGTTTTCTGAAATATCTTGATTCCGTTGTATTCGCACGGGTTGTGAGATGCTGAAATCATAATACCTGCCTCGCACTCGTACTTGCCTACAAGGTACGCAACCGCAGGAGTCGGAACTACGCCGACCGAAAGCACGTTGCAACCTACGGAACAAAGTCCTGCTGTGAGTGCTGCTTCAAGCATATCGCCCGACGCTCTTGTATCCTTACCGATAAGAACGGTGGGCTTTGTACTCTTAGCCTCTTTTAACAAAACAGTTGCGGCAGCAGAGCCGATTTTCATCGCAAGTTCGTTGGTTAAATCCTTGTTGGCAACGCCTCTTACGCCGTCTGTTCCGAATAATCTACCCATAATAATTCTCCCTTAAATGTCAAGTTTGGTTTGTGCCGTGTCTGCGGTGTTCTGATTGAACTCAATACCGAGATGCGAATAGCCCGCAGGGGTAACGACTCTGCCACGTGGTGTGCGTGCAAGAAAGCCGATTTGCATAAGATACGGTTCGTAAACATCTTCGATTGTAACACTCTCTTCGCCGATAGCGGCGGAGATGGTTTCGAGTCCGACGGGTCCGCCGTTATAATTCTTAATCATAGTTGAAAGAAGTCTGCGGTCAATAGCGTCGAGTCCGAGTTCGTCAATATCCATACTCGTGAGTGCCTCTTCGGCAGCAGCCTTTGTGATTACGCCTTCGTGCTTGACCTCGGCAAAGTCACGTGAACGTTTGAGAAGTCTGTTTGCTATACGTGGCGTGCCACGTGAACGGCTTGCAATCTGATACGCACCCTCGCTGTCAAGCGGAATGTCGAGAATCTTTGACGAGCGGTTTACTATTTCGGCAAGTTCTTCGTTTGTATACATTTCCAGTCTGAGTATTACGCCAAAACGGTCACGCAGCGGTGCTGAAATCTGACCCGCTCTTGTGGTTGCACCGATAAGCGTAAATCGTGGCAGTGAAAGCTGAAAGCTCCTTGCCGACGGTCCTTTGCCGATTATAATATCAATCTTGCCGTCTTCCATTGCGGGATACAGGATTTCCTCCACCGTTCTGTTAAGGCGGTGAATTTCGTCGATGAACAGCACGTCGCCGCTCTCAAGATTAGAAAGAATTGCTACGAGGTCGCCCTGTTTTTCGATTGCAGGACCCGACGTTATGCGGATATTAACGCCCATCTCGTTTGCAACAATGCCTGCAAGAGTTGTTTTGCCGAGTCCCGGAGGGCCGTAAAGCAGAACATGGTCGAGCGGTTCGTTTCTGCGTTTTGCCGCCTCTATGTAAATCGAAAGATTTTCCTTAGCCTTCTTTTGACCGATATAGTCGCTCAGTTGTTTAGGACGAAGGGAATTTTCAATATCCGTATCTTCGGGAGTGTATTCGGGAGCAGCAAGTCTGCCCTCAAAATCCATTTCGTTTTCTATCATAATTTCACCTATATACAGTTATTAAAGCTGAGTTGAAAGCTGCCTCAAGCCTTTGCGTACCATCTCGTCAACCGAAAGCGATTTGTCCATTGCACCGATTACGGTTGCAGCGTCGCTCTGATTGAAGCCGAGCGACACAAGAACTTCGACCGCCTCCTGAGCGTCTGACGACGAGGCAACGGACTGCACGTTCTGAACGTCAACGGCAGACGAGCCGATACCGACCATTTTGTCCTTGAGTTCAAGAACCACTCTTTCGGCGGTCTTTTTGCCTACACCCTGAGCCGCCTGAATTGAGCGGACGTCGCCGCTTGAAATTGCGACTGACAGTTTTGACGGTGTAAGCACGCTGAGTATTGCAATTGCCGCCTTTGGACCTATGCCGCTCACCGAAATAAGCAGTTTAAAGGCGTCGAGTTCGTCCACCTCATAAAAGCCAAAGAGGTCGAGTGCGTCCTCACGCACAGCCATATATGTGTAGAGGTTGACCTCGTTTCCGATTGAAGGAAGTTCTTTAAGCGTTGTCATACTCACAAAACACTTGAATCCGACGCCGCCGCATTCCACAACAGCAAACGTGGGGTCAGTGTATGTGAGAGTTCCTTTAACGTTGTAAATCATAAGTTATCACCGATTTGTTTTTTTATCATTTCGCCTAGCTTGCCGATTGATGAGCCGCTGACGTGACCGTGACAGATTGCCATTGCAAGTGCGTCGGCAGTGTCGTCGGGTTTGGGAACAGAGTC
>SVQF01000083.1 GCA_015065445.1 Oscillospiraceae bacterium
TTTTATAATTATACTTATTTTAGCACATTATTAAACTCATTGCAACATTTGTAATTGAATTGAAATATTTTTTATAAATATAAAAGAGTGCTCACGGTGAACACTCTTTTCGTTTGTGTTATGCGGAAATAATATCACACTTGGAAAGCATAGAAGGGTCAGTTTTAAGCACGCTTAAGAATCTTCTTGCTGAGCCAATGGGCTTGTTTGTTCCTGCTTCCCACGCTTCTACCGTTTTCGGAGAAACGCCCATTACTTCTGCAAAAGTTATTTGAGTCATTCCAAGAGATAGGCGAACGTCCTTGATTTGCTGCGCATTAAATTCCGGCGCAGGATTTACCGTGCACTTTACAACTCTTGCTTTGCCTTTGCCGTTTTCATAATCTATTGCCTCATTTAATCCTTTAATAATGCTCTCATATACGCTCATATTCTCATCTCCTTTGTGTGTTTTTTAAAACTTCAATCAGTCTTTTGATTTCATTTCGTTCTTCTTTGGTCAAATTATCTTTATCATTTTTAGTATATGCAGAAATCATATAAATCTTTTCATATACTGCAAAATCAACATAACAAGCTCTTGCGCTACCGCTCTTTCCCCGACCTTCAAAAGCAACTCGAATTTTTCTTAGTCCGCCGGTGCCTCGCATCATTTCTCCTTTTTCGGGATTAATAGTTAATTCTTCTTGTAATGCTTTTAAATCATTATCATCAAACCCGATTGCCTTCCACTGTTTATCAAACTCGGGTAACATGATAAATTCTCTTGTCATAAACTCACCACTTTTCAATGATATTATACCCTATTATATAGGGTGTGTCAATACATTTCAAAACATTTTTTGTTATCTGAAGCTAAGTAATTGTGGGCAAAATATACAAAGTTGTTATTTGCAGAAATAATCTTGGTCTACATCGTTGAATTTGGCAACACAGCCGACCGGAATTTTTCGGACGGGGTAACGGTTGTTTTATGAATTTCTATCGGCTACATTCGATTTTTCACATGAGCGAAGTCCCGAAACCCTTGTAAACACTTACTTTCTAATTTTGACATAACAGTTATACTGTCACAAAAACCGCTTCATAGACTTTTTGACGAAAAAACCTATGAATTGAAACGATAAAATTACCGCCCTGCTGTTTAAGATAGCAGGGCGGCTTTCATATACATTCTATCATAATTTGCGTTGCCAGACGGTAGCCTGTTTTGAAGGTTTCCTCGTTTATGACGATTGACAATTCATTCGCTGCCGTGAGATATTTTTCAAATATTGCTTTTTGTTCTTCGTTCAGCGTTGCAGACAATTCTTCCTGCAGTCTGCCGACAAGCCTGAGTCCTTCTTTGTATCTCACATTGTTTTTAAGACTATCGGAGTCGGTCGGCTCAATATTGCCATTGTATAGATTTTCAAGTACAGTCATATTATCACCGCCTTAACAGTAGCCGATGTAGAGCAGGTACTTATCGCCGCCGTCAGTATGCGCCCAGACGCATATTCCTTCAAAGCATTCAATATTTTTGTATCGGTCAAGCCGTGATTTAAGATCCCGCTCAACAGCCTTTTTGTTTTTCGTTGTTACGGTTATCGGATTATCCCAGCAGTCCGTTGCGGTCTTATCGTATTCAAGCCCGATTTGCTTTGCGTAAGACTTGGCGTATTTTATGTAGTAGTTTATGTCTATGCTCCTGACCTTGTGATATTTGAAGTTGCCTGACCACTTACCGCAGGAGCAAGCCCACGCTTCGTATCCGTAAGGACAGCGGCATACATATTCGTCCCAGGTAATTTCGCCGTTTTCATACTGACGGCTGTATTTTTTCATTATTTTATTTACATATTTCTTGAGCGCTTTCTTTGACTTAAACCACTTTTTCATATTGCCTTTCGGCATACTGTGCTTATGCTTTTTCTTCTTTTTATTCGTGTGGGGAGAAGATTTCGCATTTACCGAAGAAGTGATTGTCTGCGGCGTTGCGGCGTATATTACCGGTGTTGTTACACCTGCCGTCAGCATAATAATTACAGCCATTGTGATTGAAACTGTTTTGGTCATATCAGACCCTCCTTTCAACACAACAACTATCACAACCACCCGCCAAAGTCCAGATAAATTTCCGAACCCTTTAATTATTGTTTTTATCAGGTTTTTTAATAAGGGTTATAAAGCGGTTTTATACTTCTGTTTTGTACAGACACAGTAATCATTCCTGTAATTTACTTTTATTTTTCGAAGCCTTTTTAATTGTTTTTCTCAAATCTTTTAATAAGGCTTATTAAATTTTCATATAGCGTTTTTTATGTTTTTAGAAAGGTGGAATTTGACCACAAATATAGTGAATTTTTTGACCACAGGTTTGACCACATCAATGAAAAACTGCTTGTTTTTGGAGAGCGCTGGATGGATTTTCAAACTTAAAAATCGGCGTATCAGGCGCACAAAAGCGCTGAAAACACCCTGTTGGAGTGAGCCGCATAGCACTGTTAACCGAGTTGTCGCTGGTTCGAGCCCGGCAAGGGGAGCCAAATGAAGGGTACGCAAATGCGT
The DNA here is from genome assembly GCA_015065445.1 of Oscillospiraceae bacterium. Lineage (GTDB taxonomy): Bacteria > Bacillota > Clostridia > Oscillospirales > Acutalibacteraceae > Eubacterium_R. Next base: position 2,551 of record SVQF01000083.1, read on the forward strand.
ACCCTTTTCATTTGGCTCCTTTTCGGTTTCAACTACGGCAAGGTTAACAGCCGAAGGCTGTTAACTGGCTCGTTTGCGAGCACTGCCGGTGGCAGATGAAGCGAGCAAAAAGAGCTGCGTAGCGGTCTGAATTTTGGAGGGGCATTTTATGCCGTGAACAAAATTCAGGGCACCGCCCGCCGAGGTTGTCGCCAGAGCACTCTTGAAAATGATACAAAGGAACAAAACCGTGTGCTTTATTGCTCACTGTTTCTATAATAAGTTTACCACTTTAATTCAAACTTACAAGCAGGTTTAATCATGTCATCAATTGGTAATACTTCTAATTCAAGATAATTAGTATCACTATCTAAACCATAAGAACAAGAAGCAGTGTTCTTTTTTCCAAAAGTTTAAGGCTCGGAGCGTCAACTCCGAGCCTTAATTCGTCAGTCAATACTATTTGGTTTTAACGGCCTTTGCTTTTGACCAGGAGGAATAATATTTTGTCTTGCCTACAGTTTTATAGGTTCTGATTCTGACATAATACTTTTTCTTTGCCTTTAGTTTCTTAACTGTTGTCTTTATTGTCGTATTTTTCTTAACTGTTACGGTTTTAGCATTCTTAAACTTACTGCTTGTTGAATACTGAATCTGATAGCCTGTAGTCTGCTTTGCCTGCTTTGTCCATATTGCAGTAAACGCCTTCTTGCCGGCGGTTACTTTCTTAAGGCTTGTGCCTTTCGGGTTAATCTTATAAGTCTTTTTAATTGAACCGCCGTAAGCATTTATACCTGTGATTGTAACAGTTGCAGTACCTACGTTTTTGTTGTTTTTATAAGTAACTTTATAGTCAGTTCCTTTTACAAGCGTTTTTGTACCGAGTTTTACTGTCACAGCCTGGCTTGTTGCCTTACCTGTATAGGTCTTTGCCTTAATTCCCGTAACCTTAGCTTTTGCAATGCTGATGAGCTTAGGAACAGTAACGGGAGTTCTGCTGAATTCCTTACCGCAAACAGAGCATTTTTCGACCTCGTCGTATGAGCCTGTGGTGTTAAGTGTTGCGGGGATTATGTTTTCTTTAACAGTAATCTTGGTATGCTCTGCAAGAGGTGCCGGTGATGTAGAAATAACTTCGCCACACTTTACACACTTATAGCTCTTTATTCCGTTTTCCGTGCAGGTTGACGGTGTGGTAATGGTTCCACTGTCGGTTGTGCCATGGACTCTATCCCATGTACGGGTGGAAACATTCTGAATAATCTTACTTGCTACGAGCGGATGGTCGCAGTTTGATTTTACATACAGATTGCTTGCAACGCCTTTGAACGCCTCGTCTCCGATAGTTTTAAGGCTATCGGGAATATCCATAATGCTCTTAAGACTTGAACAGCTGCGAAAAGCACCAACTCCGATAGAGACAAGCGACGAAGTGCTGTTAATCAGAAGCTGCTGGAGAGCGGTGTTGCCTTCAAATGCGTAATCAGCAATAGTAGTAGTTTCATCACGCAGTTCAAATCCTGTGTTTGTTTTTCCCTGCGGATAGAGAATAAGCGTTGTTTTATCCTTATTATAGAGAACGCCGCTTACCGAAGAATAAGTTTCGTTTGCTGAATTAACAGAAATACTTGATAAAGCAGGGCAGCCTGCGAATGCACCCGATTTGATATCCGAAACCTTGCTGCCGATTGTAACGGTAGATAACTTTGTGCAGTTGGCAAATGCACCGCCAAAAATTGTTTTTGTGCTGTTTGGGATGGTGACGCTTGTCAGGTTTTCGCAATATTCAAAAGCATTATCGGCAATATACTGCAGCTTACTCGGAAGGGTAATGCTCGAAATAGCAGTGCTGCCGAATGCAGCGTTGCCGATTGTAATTAACTCGCTGCCGCTGGCAAATGTAACACTTGATAAACCGAAGCAAAGATTGAATGCATAGTTATTGATAGTCTTAACTGTAGCCGGAATGGTTACACTTTCGATATTATCATTTTCCTGGAATACCTCTTCGCCGATTTGAACAACCGTATTACCGCTAATCATAGTCGGGATTGTTATATTCTTATCGGTAGTACCGGCAAAAAGTGCCTCAAAATCCGTAATCGTAGCCTCGGTTCCGTTGAGGTTATAGTAGAAGGTGTTTCCGCCAAGTGTACTGTCCTGAACGTATTTGTATTGGCCTTTGTAAGCGTGTGCCGTAAACGGCAGTGCCGTCAGTGTGGTCAGTATCATCATAAGTGATAATACAAGTGATAATGGTTTTTTCATAAAATCATCCTTTCGTTTTTAATTCGGAATGCGGAATGCGAAATGCGGAATTAAATGATAAGAACCGTGTGCAACACCATATAACTCCGAATTCCGAACTCCGAATTCATAATTAATTATTTTACTTTTATCGTAACTGTTACCGTTACGGTTTTTGACTTATAGGCTGAAGTGCCTGCGGCTTTAACCTTAACTTTCACTTTATAAGTGCCTTTTTTAAGACCTTTTTTAACGGTGATTTTTCCGGTTTTCTTATCAACGGTTATCTTTTTGTTTCCGCTTGACTTTGTGTAGTTGACGGTGCCCTTTGCTTTGCTGATTGTTATTGCATCAGCACGCTTAACCGTCTGATTCTTTTTCTTGACAGCGGAATATTTAACGGTTTTCGTTTTACCCTTCGCCGTTAAGGGGTTCGCCTTTTTAGCAAGTTTTGGCACAACCTTCTGTGCCTTGAGAACTTTGCCGCATACCGAGCAGTGCGTGCCGGCGGTCAGTCCTGTTTTTGTATAGGTTGCGGCAACGGCAGAGTCGGTGACAGGTTTGTGTATGACAATTTCCGGTGAACTCGCAACAATGTATTCATAATAGTCCATATAGTTATATGAGCCCACCGACCACTCGACGCCGTCTACCGTCACATTCGTACTTTCGCTCAAAGCGAGTGTATCATTTTCATAGTTATATAAGCCGAAATGACAAATCATTTTATAGGTGCCGCAGGTGAAAGTTTCGCCGACAAGGACCCGCTGCCAACTGTCGCCGTCCTTTTTGTAATAATTTTTCGTGCCGTTCACATTATAATTTACAGGTGTGCCGACAGTTATCGTTACAGTAGGATCCACCGCTTTATTGCCTACGGCAAGAATGGAAGCAATATCGGAGGTTGCTTCGATATGACTGATACGGGGTCTGTTGTCCTCTCTTTTGTATTTACAGATATTGCAGCGATAATCGGTATCGCCGTCGTAGATATGCACTGCTTTTGTGCTATCCACCACTGCACCGCAGTCCTTGTTTTTGCAGATGTGCCAGTGGTATTCGCCGTCCGACAGCCACTGAGTTCCTGCGTTATGGGGGAGCATATCGCCCGCTTCAAAGGTTTCCGTGCCTTTTCTGCCGCATTCGCAGGATTTATAGTAAACTGCTTTGCTGTGGCAGGTGGCGTCGGCTTTCTTATATTTATCTGCTACGACTTCCTGCGTAAACGAGTGAGTGTGCCCAACCTGAGGCTCCATCTCATAATCGCAAACTGTGCAAAGGATGGGGTATTCCGCTGTTGCACTGCCCTCATGGTCGGGAGTGTGCGCCGCCGTGTCCTGTATTGCTCCGCAGTCGGGACATTCGTGCCAGTGATTTGTTTCATCATAGTGCCACTCGGTAAAATCGTGAACGGTAAATTCGGGCGAGTAGAATACCATATACTCGTAGCTACCCATAGGACGATATGACCTGAAGGTCCAGGCTACGCCGTCCACGGTGAGAGTTGTATTTTCATCAAGATAATAGGAACTGTTGTCGCCCTGATATAATCCGAAATCGCAGATTAATCTGTATATACCCGGGGAAAATGAATCGCCCGATGCACATTGATTGAAATTGCCTTCGCTGTCCTTTTTATACCAGTTGACAGTGCCTGCGGCGTTATAGTGTGCGGGTGCGCCGGTTGTAATGGTAATCGTAGGGTTTGTTGACATTGAAATCGGATTGCCGAAGCCGAGGAGGGACTCTATATTCGAGGTTGCAACAATTTCGGGGATATAGGTTCTCTCCTCACCGAAAGCAATACCCGACGGCAACAAGGACAATACCATCACAAGCGCCGTAATCAACCTCAAAAAAGATTTTTTCATAAACATTCCTCCCGTAAGATAGAATTATCCATAAATATTATAATTTATAATTACTAAACTTCATATCATCCAAAAGTATGATTTTTTAACAATTCGGAATTCGGAGTTCAAAATTCGGAATTAAAGGTGGCGAAACTTTGTTTCGCATTATAAATTGGTGTGGGCTTGCCCACCCGATAATTCCGAATTCATAATTCCTAATCCCGAATTAAAAAGGACTGCCAAGCAGTCCTTTCAGTATGTCTACAGTCTGAACGGATGTGCCGCAGCACATTCGTTATCATTATTAAATGCTATTTATGTAATCACTTCTTCCATAAACGAAACGCATAATGTATATTAGCTTTTTGTTTTCATCAATGCGGTAAAACATTATATAGTTATTGATAATAGCTTTTCTGTATTTCTTACTTTTTAACCTTTCATTATCACACAGCGGATACATCATCGGATTTAGCAAAATATTATCATAGCAGTTTTCCACATTATCAAGAAAACGCAGTGCCGCCTGCGGTGCGGATAAATCCGAAGCAATATACTTTGCTATTTCGCTCAAATCGTTTTCCGCAAGGCTCGTTACTATAAGTTTATAACTCATATTTCTTTCTTAAATCAGAAAGTGCGTTTTTTGCATCTCTGATTTCTCCTTTGGCGATTGCTTCCTCCGCCTCGGCAAGTTTTTTCTCAACATCTGCAAGAAACAGGCTTTTTTCATATGTTTCCATACTCATAACGACCATATCGCCATACCCGTTTTTTGTGATAAAAATTGGCTCGCTATGTGCATGACACATTGAAGAAATCTCGCTTGTGTTTTTTAAATCTCTAATTGGTATAATATGCGGCATAATGTCAGCTCCTTTCCTGCTACCATTATTATACCATAATTATACCACAATATCAAGAAATTATTCTTTTTTTGTTTTGATTACTATTCCTATACTTCTTGCTTCGCTGACAAGTTCTGTTCTGGTTTTGAAGCCTGTTTTTTCCATTAAATGCTGAATATGGCTTTTCACCGTAGGCAGCGATATGTGGAGCCTTTCGGCAATCGCAGTGTTTGTATCACCTGTGGTAAGTTCTTTAAGAATCTCCAGTTCACGCTCGGTGAAATCGTGGTTAGTGGTGTTACCGATATGAATGAGCGGCGTTTCATCGGGATAGATATTTTCGCCTGCCATTGTACGCTCCATCACATCGAGTATGCTCTCCTTCTGTCCATCCTTGTACCAAAAGGAATCCACGCCGATATTTCGTGCTCTCTCAAGCCACGAATACTCAGGCATTGAGGTAACAATAACTATTTTTATTTCAGGGAATTCCTTTTTGATTTCCTCGGCAGCGTCCAGTCCGCTGGAGCCAAGTGCAGTCATAACATCCATCAGGATTAAATCAACCTTATTGTTTTTGCAAACAGAAAGTGCCGCAGAGGCATTAGCAACGGAAAGAAGGTGGTTGAATTTGTCACTTGAATTGATATATATTTCAAAAAGCTCACGTGGCATAGCCTGGTCTTCAACGATTAAAACATGATAAGCCATTGATATACACTCCTTTGCTTCTATTTTATATAAAACTGCCCGAAAGCACATCAGCCAAACGGATGATATTTTAATTCTGAATGAGGAATTCGGAATGCAGAATTATTGGTGGCGAAGCATTGCTTCGCATTGTAACACGGATTTATTTGTTTTGTTGTTTTGTTATTGATACTAACA
>SVQF01000084.1 GCA_015065445.1 Oscillospiraceae bacterium
GTCAGTTCGTTGCTTAAATCTTAATATTCTACTTCAAGTCGGTTTTTTGTGCTGTCTGCACATTCTGGGGCAGTTCATCACGACACCTGTTTTTTTGCTGTATCTATTTGTTTTTCAACACTCTGTATGCTCGGACCGCCTTCTGCAAGTCGGTCTGCAACACATTTTTCAAGATTGATTGCCGTGTATACCTCGTCGTCAAACAGGTCGCATACCGCTTTGTATTCTTCAAGCGGCAACGTTTCGAGCGTCAGCCCTTTGTCTATGCAAAGTGCAACAAGTTCACCCGTAGCCTTGTATGCGTCACGGAAGGGAAGTCCTTTACCCACAAGATAGTCCGCACAGTCCGTTGCGTTGATAAATCCTTTTGCAGCTGCAGCACGCATATTGTCGGCAAGCACCGTCATTGTGTCAATCATCGGAGTAAAGGCGTTAAGGCACATCTTTACAGTGTCAACTGCGTCAAAAATCGCCTCTTTGTCCTCCTGCATATCCTTGTTGTATGCGAGTGCAATACCCTTCATAACTGTCAGCAGTGCGGTCAAATCACCGAATACACGTCCGCTTTTGCCACGCACAAGTTCAGCAATATCGGGATTCTTCTTCTGTGGCATAATTGACGAGCCTGTGGAAAATGCGTCGTCAAGTTCCACAAACTTGAATTCCCACGAACACCACATTATAATTTCTTCGCTGAAACGTGACAGATGCACCATTACAAGCGAAAGCGTGCTTGCGAGTTCTATACAGAAATCACGGTCCGATACGCCGTCAAGAGAGTTTGCACTTACGCTGTCAAAGCCGAGCAGGTCCGCTACCATATTTCTGTCAAGCGGATATGTGGTGCCTGCCAGGGCGCCGCTTCCGAGCGGAAGAACGTTCATACGCTTTTTGCAGTCTGCAAGTCTGTCAAGGTCACGCAGCAGCATTGACACATACGCCATAAGGTGATGACCGAAAGTGATTGGCTGAGCCCTTTGCAGATGCGTATAACCGGGCATAATCGCAGTTTTGTTTTCATCTGCCTTGTTGCACAGCACGAGCACAAGCTCTTTGATTTTTGCACTGATTTCGTCAATCTCCTTTTTAAGCACCATTCGGATGTCGAGTGCAACCTGGTCGTTACGTGACCTCGCTGTATGCAGACGTTTGCCTGTCTGACCGAGCCTTGAAGTGAGTTCGCCCTCAACGAATGTATGGATGTCTTCTGCCTCCATATCAATCCTGAGCTTGCCGCTTTTTATGTCGTCAAGAATTATAGCGAGTTCGCTGCAGATTTTTTCGCTCTCGCTTTTATCTATTATACCCGTCGCACCAAGCATGGTAGCGTGTGCTATCGAACCTTTTATATCCTCTTCAAACATCCTGCTGTCAAAGGATATGGAAGAGTTAAAGTCGTTTGTTTCTTTTGCAAGTTCCTTTTTGAACCTGCCTTTCCATAACTGTGCCATAATAATATCTCCAATCCTATCTGCCTCCCTTTAGCAAGGGGAGCAAATCAGTTACTCGCTTAGCTCGGACATTCTTTTGTTATCGAGCATTGCCTTAACCTTGATTGAAAGACCAAAGAGGTTGATGAATCCTGCCGAGTCAGCCTGATTGTAGGCACCGCCGTCCTCACCGAACGAAGCGATGTTTTCGTCATAAAGGCTGTACGGTGATGTTGTGCCTGCAGGGATTATGTTGCCCTTGTAGAGCTTGAGTTTTACGTCGCCCGTGCAGGTTTCCTGAGTTTTGTCAACAAATGCCGAAAGTGCCTCACGAAGCGGTGTGAACCAAAGTCCGTTATAAACGAGTTCACCGAATTTCTGTGCAACAAGCACCTTGTAATGCTGAGTCTCTTTGTCAAGAGTGAGCATTTCAAGAAGTTCGTGTGCCTTGTAAAGAATTGCACCGCCCGGAGTTTCGTAAACGCCACGGCTCTTCATACCTACAAGACGGTTTTCAACTATATCAAGAAGTCCGATTCCGTTTGCACCGCCGAGTGCGTTGAGCTTTTCAACTATGGCAAGCGGTTTCATATCCTCGCCGTCAATTGCGGTGGGAACGCCCTTTTCAAAGTGAATTGTCACATATGTCGGCTTGTCCGGTGCCTGCTCGGGAGCAACGCCCATCTCAAGAAATCCGTCTTTAAGGTACGTAGGCTCGTTTGCAGGGTCCTCAAGGTCGAGTCCTTCGTGAGAAAGATGCCATACGTTTTTATCCTTTGAATAGTTAGTCTCACGGTTAATCTTAAGCGGAATGTTGTGTGCCTCGGCATACTCAATTTCTTCTTCACGTGATTTGATATCCCACTCACGCCACGGAGCAATAATCTCCATCTGCGGTGCGAATGCTTTGAGCGTCAGCTCAAAACGCACCTGGTCGTTACCTTTACCTGTGCAACCGTGACAGATTGCGTCGGCACCCTCTTTGATTGCAATTTCGGCAAGTCCTTTTGCGATGCAAGGACGGGCGTGCGACGTGCCGAGCAAATATGTTTCGTAATCCGCTCCTGCTTTAAGGCAGGGGAAAATGTAGTTTTCTACATAGTCGTCTTTAAGGTCAAGCACATAAAGTTTTGACGCACCTGTTTTGATTGCCTTTTCCTCAAGTCCGTCAAGTTCGGTACCCTGACCTACGTCGCCGCTTACGGCAATAACCTCGCAGTTGTTGTAGTTTTCTTTAAGCCACGGAATGATAATTGAAGTATCAAGTCCGCCCGAATATGCAAGTACTACTTTTTTAATATCTTTTTTATCCATTATAGTGTTCTCCTTTGCGGTGTTTTTTCTGTTGATGTCATTATATCAAAGATGAATAAAAATGCAATATCTTTTGCATATTTTTGTGCAACATTTTGGAAACAGAGATAATATTAATAGGTATAATGTGCATATTGACGGATAAATATGCAAAAATATTGCATAAATATAAACCGGCTCTTTACAAACATAATAAGCCCCTCTGAACGAATATTATGTTTGCTGTAAGCTTTACAGAGTATGCTTTTTAGCAAAACACGGCAATGAAAGGATGACGGATTATTACAAAAACGAAAAAGTGTAATGATTAGTTTGTTAACAAGTTGTAAACAAATTTGTAAATTTTTTTTGAATAACCTATTGCATTTTGGTTTGCTGTGTGCTATTATGGGATTGTATAAATAATTTAGGGATATTATACCCTGTTATGCGGAAATTTGATTAGCTCAGTTCTTTAAGGTCAGTAATAAAGCCGGGCAAAAGGATAGCCGCAACCCAAGGAGGTAATTGAAATGAGAAAGTTAAGCAAAAGAATAATTGCCGTTGTGCTTTCAGCACTTATGGTAGTTACTGCAATGCCAATGGTTTCTATTACGGCATTTGCAGAAGATGCAGCAATTACTGCTTATGATGCAGCCGTTGCAGCGTACGTTTCCAAAATGGACGGCACAGTTTACACCAATATGGGCGAAGTTTATGCAAAATACGTAGACGCTAACGAGGCTTACGACGCTTATGTTTACGGTCAGGGTACAGCTGCTGCACTCAATTCTGCAGTTACTGCACTTAATACTGCTACAGCTACGCTCGACGACGCTCACAAGTGGACTCAGTCAATTGCAAATGCATCTGTTTACAGCCGTGACAGCAATACAGCAATCGGTTCAAGTTATGCAAAGAATATTCTTTATGCAGACAGACAGGACACTCTTGTAGACGAAGGCTCAAATGCAAACGTTCGTGTTCAGATTCAGTACGGTACCAACAACGTACTTCTGTACGACGGCAAAAACGATATTCTTTTCCCTGTTGCGGTATTCTATTACTATGACCAAGCAGGTTTCAGCTCAAGAAAGATGTTCACAATGTATCCGTCAAACGGCGACAACGTTCAGCTTCCTGCAGACAGCTCTGATTTCAGACTTCAGGACCAGTGGAACGGTAAGATGGACTACGGCACTGCAGACTGGAACTCAGCACGCACACAGACTGACCGTATCCCCGGTTATCAGCATGATTCGGGTCTTACACCTGACGGTGCACCCAATGGTAACAGAAACAAGTGGAACTACTTCGCTAACTATATGAAGTACGTTGGCGGTGCAAACGGATTTACAGACGGACTTAAAACTCTTCATCCGTCGTGGTATGCATACACGGGCTATTCATCATCCAACAACCGTGTTGACCACTACCTCAACAATGCAGGTAACATCTACATCATTGACTATGCTACCGCACTTTCTGCAATCGACACCAAAACATATCTTTCACAGGTTGCAAGCTACAAGTCAAACGGTCTTGCTGCATATCTTAACGCATACGACGCACTTACTGTTGACGTTGCGTCTTATGATTATGCAACAAATCCGTCAGGCACAGCAGCATCTGTTGCAAGTTCACTTGCCACTGCTGCCGCAACAGTTAACAACACAACTTCTCCTGACGGCGACGCAGGCTATACAGCACTTCGCCATGCTATTACTACTGCAAAGACCACGTTTGAAGAAGGTAATGACGACAACTTCTTCAACAGCACACTGTGGACTACCTTCAGCAATGCATATATCGCTGCAAGGGACAATATGACAAATCTCCCGTCAAACGGTTACAGCACAAGTGCTGCTGCTCAGACTCTTGCAGACAGACTCACAACAGCATACAACAACCTTATCGGTTCAATTTCTGTTGTTGATACAACGGCACTTGAAACTGCTATTGACGACGCACAGATTGCAATCGATAAGTCGGGTTACTTTACCACAGCATCGTTTGCAAACGCTGACCTTCAGAACGTTATCAATGCGGCTAAGACAGCTGTATGGCAGTCGGTTGATAAGTATAAGAGCATGCGTGCAAAGGGCCAGACAACAGACGCAACTGTTGCCGCTCAGCTTACAAATATTCAGAACGCAGTTAAAAAACTTGTTATCGACAAGAATGCTACAGTAGCAAGTGCAGGCGATTATTCTGCAATTACAGTAGTCGCTCACGCAAACGATACTTCTGTGTACACTCCAACTGATTATGCTAACTGGAACACAGTTACCGCTGCAGTTTCTGCAGTTGATGAGTACAACGTAAATATTGCAACATATGTTGATAATTGTGTTGCAACAAAAATCGCATCTTACGAAGATACTGTAAGAGCCGTAGTTACCGCACTTAAAGAACTGAAGGACGCATTCTCAAAAATGGAGAACGGTCAGCTTATTTCAGCAGGCACAATGCAGACAGCAGTTTCTGCAGTAGGCTCGCCTGATTCAACCGGTGCAGGTCAGGACTTCAGAGTTAATTTCTGGGGTTACAGCGATTCTGTTGTATTCAGAACAACTCACGCTGCAGATTATCTTACACTTCCTGATTCGTACATCAGCCTGTGGACGCAGAGCGGTTACCCTGTAGGTCTTGACAGCATCAATATCGACGACCCGTCTACATATGCTAACAGTAACGGCAACGGACAGATTACTTCGGGCGGTAACGGCGATAACAAAGCTGTAGGTCAGGATTTAATCGATTCAGAAAACTTTGCAGGAAGCCTTGTTGCTTCAAACGAAGGTACCGACACTAAGGGCGGTCGTCTTGTACTCGGTAATGTTGCAAGCAGACCTGACTCGGGTATCTTTGTAAACGCATCAAGAGTATGGCCTATTACAAATAATGTTTATGCAATTGATGCTGACGGCACAATGCATTACACAACAGACGACGTAAGTAACGACAACCTCTTCACTACAGACCTTACCGATACTATCGGTACTTTCGATAATATTGATAATCACCCGAACAATGCTAACTACGGTGCTTACGGTGCTGTTTGGGCAGACAATAAGGGTACAACCGAAATGCAGGCTTCAACTTCACTTTACGTAACAGTTGAAAACAGCAACAAGCTTACAAAGAACACAAAACTTACCATCGACGAGTACAACTTTGTTAACAGAGAATTCGGCGTACTCCTCTGGTGGAAGTATATGAACATTAACACCTTTGGTTACACCTACCACGGCTATCGCCACGATTACACTAATTACAGCAGAGCCGTAAAGGTTGTTAACATCGCAGACCTCTTCAGACTTATTGATGAGTGTGAAAATGCAGGTTATGTATCTTCAAACTACACTACTGATTCGTGGAATGCTTATGCTACCGCACTTGACGGTGCAAAGGCAGACCTTGATTACTCTGACAAATCTGCAGAATGGGTACTTGAGCAGTGCCAGGGCAGATACGACGACCTCTGGGCTGCAAAAGAAGCACTTGTAAGAGTTGTTGACTTTACTCCTCTTGACGAGGCTGTTGCAGCACTCAAGACAAAGGTTGAAAGCGGCCAGTTCACAACAGCATCAATCAACGCTGCCGCATCTGCACTTCAGTCAGTAAATTACTTCTGGCTCACTCAGGCAGAACGTAAGACAAAGGTTCTTAGCGATGCTGAAACAACTAACGTTGCTAACGCTGCTGCTGCAGTTACAAGTGCTGCAAACCTCCTTGTTGCAGTTGACGACGACGTAGTTAATAACGCAGACGATATCGCTTCGGCTGCTCAGGCAGAGCTTGATAACAGCAACAAAGACCCTGACGCTTACAACTATGACGCTATTCAGGATGTAATCGACAATCTTAATGCAAAGACAACGAACCTTTCGGTTTATAGCGACAACCTCTACTACGGCAACCTTTCAACAACGGGTTACACATGGCAGCATATGGCTGAGGTACAGGCAATCGTTACAGACGCACTTACAAATAACTTCAGAACATACGATATCACTATCACAGGTATTAGCGATGCTAACAGTATGGCGTATGAGTATGTTATCGGCGGTCAGACATATACTTCAACAGGTGCAACGCTCGAAGATATTCCTTACGGCACATCTGTTAAGTTCTCTGCTCCCGACGGCAAGCGTGTAAACTGGTACTACACTTACAGCTCTGCAACAACAGGCAACACTAAAGAAAAGTACCTGACTAACGACAAAGAGATTAACTTTGTTGTAAACGGCGACATCACATTCAGACTTGATAACGAGACTGACGCAGAGGATGAAACAAACTTCCGTATAACATATGCAAACAATCTTCGTAACACCGCTTACAAGATGGAATATGTTAAGGCTGGCAATATCACTCTTCCCGCAGCACCTACAATCGCTAATTACACATTCAAGAACTACACAGTTGACGGTCAGACAAAGAATGCAGGCGATGTAATCAATATCACCAAGCACACAATGGTAATTGCTAACTACGATTACACTGCAACAGAGATGGATATCGTTATCTATAATATGAACGGCAGTATCTCGGGCTCAGGTTATGCAACAGCCAACTATAATGAAAAAGTAGAAATCTCTTATGAAGGTCTTTCTACAAGAACACCGTACATCACTATTGAAGGCGAAAACGTAAATATTGCAAAGAGCCGCCAGAGTTATGCAGGCGACAGTATTTATGCATTCACTGTAATCACAGGCGACGACAATATGGAAACATTTGACACATATGTTGAAAACCGTGAAGAAGACGATTACGGCGAAATCGCAGGTGCTCCTGAACTTGAAGGTATGGAAACAGTTCTTGCTTACGGCGACAGCTACACATTCTACGTAAGCGAAAGTATGTATATTATTCCTTATACATACGAAGAGTTTGTAACCGCTAAGGGCGGCGTTGACGGTGCAGCAGACCAGACAGCATATATCAACACCGATTATGTTGACGATAACGGTGCAACTGCATTTGCAAGCCAGAGCATTATGAATGTTGGCACAAAGCTTTCAATCGTTTCTAACTATGTTCTTCCTGACGGCTGCGAACTCATCGAGGCAGGTATCCTCTTTACAGCTAAGAAGGATGGCACTGTTCCTACCGCAGACCTTACCTTTAAGACAGTAGGTACAAACGGCGTTGCAAGACTTAAGTCAACCCAGCACACCGTAGGTAATCAGTTCGTAATCTCGCCAATTCAGATTACAACTGCTATTAAGGGCAAAACAATTACCGCTAAGTATGTTGCATATATTACATATGAAGACGCAAGCGGCAATCAGTTTACGGTTATGTCTGCTCCGGTTACATCATCTGTAATCGCATAATGGAGGTGGCGTAATGAGAAAATATTCAGAACCCGAAATCGAGATTCGAGAGTATGCTCTTGCTGCCAACAGAGTGTTTACAGATTCAGACCCGACAGGCAACAACGACAACGACCTTAATAACGACGACGAATACGATTACTTCGGTAATAACTAAACAGACAAAGCTCCGCAAGGGGCGTCCGTCGTAAAGGATGTTAGCCCAAAAATGGCATCTTTTACGCCATAACTTCATTAAAAATCACCATAAGGCGGCAAGCCTTATGGTGATTTTAT
>SVQF01000085.1 GCA_015065445.1 Oscillospiraceae bacterium
GAATCGGCAGACGCGCACGTTTGAGGGGCGTGTGGGGCGACTCGTACGGGTTCAAGTCCCGTCTCTCGCACCAAAAATAGCAAGTATCCATTTGGATGCTTGCTATTTTTTATGTGATGGATTGACTTGGCACGTCTAATCGGGGTCCCCGAAAAATCGCAAATTTTTTGGGGAGAGGAGGAGCATATGCAGTGATTGTTAGCTTTTTGCCTGCAAAATGCTTTAATCACGAAATATGCGACGACGAAAGTCCCGTCTCTCGCAAACTTACTTTATCCATTTGGATGTCGGCTTTTCTTTTGCCTATGAACTAATCCGGCTCTTTTTGTATAAATTTATCAATTCGGTTAGTTGATTTTGGTTAAAACAATTGTCAAACATTGTTGAATATGCCGATAAAATGTGATAATATATACACTGGTTTAATTAATAAAGGCTTGAGGGTGAATCTATGAAGAGAAAATTGTTAAAAGCATTGAGTATTTTGTTTATTACACTGACAGTACTGCTGTTCCCCGTTACTGCATTTGCACAGGAAAACGCCGAATTTGAGATTGACGAAGAAAACTTTGTGTATGTTCTTGACGACGAAGGCGGGCGTTTTTACGGCGACGGCGAATTTACGTCCGGTGAAAACGTTTATACCGTCACCGAAGGCAGAATTACTGCTATTAACGGTGAAAATACGGGCTTTGTTACAATAGAAGAAAAGCAGTATCTTATCAGTGACGGCATACTTTTTACGGGGCTGTATGATAAAAAATACTACGAAAACGGCTTGAACGATACTAAATTAACAGGTTACAAAACGGTTAACGGCAAGAATTATTATTTTAAAAAGGGTGCTCTTGCAACAACGGTAATTACTGCTACAAGCGGTGAAAACAAAGGCAAGCTTATTTACATAAAGAACGGTCTGTTTAACAAGGCGTCGGGCAAAACGAACGTTGGAAAAAGCACATATTTCTTCAGCAAAGGCGTTGCTCAGGGCGGGCTTAAAACAATTGACGGCAAGAAGTACTACTTTAACAAAAAGACGTTTAAGTGCATAAAAAACTATGAGCTCAAACTCAGCGGCAAGTGGTACATTGCAAACAAAGACGGTGTTCTTAAGCTCAAGCCGAAGGCATATGTGAGAGCGAGCGAACTGATTGCAAAACTTACAAAAGCCAATGATGCAAAAAAAGCAAAACTTTACAAGTGCTACAAGTGGACTGCGGCAACGTGCAAGTACAAGTTCAAGGACGGATATAATGACCCCGTTGGCAAGAAGTGGGTAAATAATTACGCATACAATATGATGAACACTCAGCGTGGCAGATGCTACTCGTTTTCGGCAGCTTTTGCCGTTATGGCACGAGAACTCGGCTACACCAACGTAAGAGTTGTTGTTGGCGAGTGCAACGGATTTACGGGCAAGTACCTTGTTCACTGCTGGGTAGAAATTGATATCAACGGCGAGACAAGAGTCTTTGACCCTGAGTGGCAGTACCGTCACCCCGGCAAGAACTACACGAGTGCATACAACAAAACGTATGACAAAGTTCCGCACAAGTATAAAATCGACTACACAATAGATGTTAATAAATAATAAGGGTATTATGAAAAAGAGTGTTATATTATTTTTAAGTCTGGTGATGCTTGTGTGCTCCTGTGCAGGGAGTATCACGGCAAACGCCGACACCGAAAGCATTGTCAGTGCAAGCAGCACTGCAGAAAAAAAGGACGCAAAAAAGCCGAAGGTTACAAAAAAGCAGCGTAACGGGTTTTACAAAAGAGCTGCTTTTGTGGGAAGTTCAATCGGAGTTGGACAGAAGAGTTACTTTGAAAGGCAGGGCAAAAATTATCTTGGCAAGCCCAAGATGCTTGTACGTGGATGCTATTCATTTTATAACGACAAGCATAAACGCAAAAAGTGGATGGTAACTTACGGCGGCAAGCCTATGCAAGCAAAGGCGGCTATTAAAAAATCGAAGTGCAAGCGTGTATTTATTGCAATGGGTACTAACGATTTTCGTGGTAACGCCGACGTTGTGTACAAAGACTATGTTGAATACCTTAAAGGCATAAGAAAAGCAAATCCGAAAGTTGTTATATTTATTGAAAGCACAACAAGTGTAACAAAGAAAAGGCAGGGTAAATACCTTAACAGTAAGAACATTAAAAAGCTGAACAAAAAGATGGCTGCTTACTGCAAAAAGCAGAAAGATATGTACTTTATTAACGTATCTTCAAAGATGAACGATAAAAAAGGGAATCTCAAAAAGAAATACGCAAGCGATAACTACTGTCACCTTACTGACGGTGCATACAAAATCTGGACTGAAGAAATGATTAAGTTTACCGACAAACTTATTCTTCAGGAGCGTGCCGCAAAGAAAGCAGTTGTTACTGCTGAAAAAGAAAAAACCGAGGACGCTTACAGCAAGGCAAAAGAACTTGTTGACGGGCTTGAAAAAAGCACCGTAAAAGATAACTTTAACAAAAGGCTCAAAGCAATTGAGATAGTTGACGAAGACTGAATAAGACATAAAAAACCGCAGAAATCAGAGGATTTCTGCGGTTTTAATTATTGTTCGTAGGTAAACGATGAGTCCTCGCATCCGACAAGCGACGAGAAGGCTGCTTTATATTCAGCCTTGACCGTGCTGCTGTTTATCTGATTAATGGCTGCGTAGTCTCTGCCGTTTATGTAGCCGTCGCCGTTCATATCTACTGCGACCACGGGTACGGGAATAACTGCGTTTTCACTTGCTGTGAAACTTACAGTATGCGTAAACGTACCGTTAACAGAAACCTGTACTGTGCATACCTCACCGTTTTTGACGGTAAGTGCTGCAACGCCGTTTACAGTCTGATAATCTGTTCCGTCATACGTAACTACTGCGTCAACAAGCGACGAACCTGAAGTGTCGCCCGTGTTTTCAAGCATAACTGCCGCAACATTAACTGTAACGTCGGGGGCGTCTGAAATACCGCTTAGCGTGATATTGTCGATACCCGTATTGCCTTTTAACATATCGGCAAGTTCGCCGCCTTCAATCGATTCGCCGCCGTTGATAAACAGTTTTATGTACAGCGTCTGCTGATTGTCGCAAGCTGACGGAAGGCTGAAGTTATTATAAGTTTCAACCGTTGAGTTTGAGGCGTCGTTGCTGATTGTGTGTGCGTTGGAATTGGCAATATAAGTGAAAGTTGTGCCGTCCGTAGAGTACGCAAGTCCCCAGTCACGGGGTGCTTTGTTTGACGAAAGTTGCTCAAGATTAAGAGTAACTGCGTGGTAGCCTGCCGTACTCGTTGTTATGAGCCAGTAACCGTTGCCGCTTGGGGTATCGAGCGGAGTGGTTTTGTCGTAGGTGAAGAAGTTATCTGACGCCCACGAAACCTTTACACCGTATGTGCCGTCGCTCTGGAGAGGTGCGACACTCACGCCGTTTGGATACATACTGAGTGTACCCTGCGACGTACCTGAGGTATTTTGTGCAGTTGTGCCTGAACTATCAAGATAATCCTCAAGCAAACGGCTTGATGAGTTATAGTTAAACTCGCAGATTGTACTGCCCTTATAATAATACTTGCGTGTGTTTACTGCACTGCGGTCGTCGTTATCCCCTGCCCATACGGACACGGTATAAGCCTCGTCAGAAAATTCGTTGAACGAGTCCGAAGTGGGTATGACAATTCCCGTTGACTCATCATAATTACCCGAAAGAATAATCTTATTTGCTGCGTTTACAACGCTGAAATGCATTGCTTTGCCGTCAGGCGAATAATACCTGAGGCTGCCCGTATCGCCGAAATAAGCGGAGGTTTTGTTTGTATACGGCATTTTTGTATCGCCGTTTGAGTCGCCCGCAAACACAATATTGTTTATATACAGATTGCCCTTGGAGGCGTTGTTGTGAAGTGTGGTTGAACTAACCGTACTGCTGCCGTGAGTAGCGTTTTCAGCTGTAACAAAACGGACATAGAGTTGCTGCTTGTTATCGCACTCGCCCGGCAGGTCATAGCACATCATATACTGTTCGAGAACTCCGTTTGCACTGAGCTGCCTGTTCTGAACCACGTTAGTCCACGTGCTGCCGTCCGTACTGTACTGTAGCGTAAGACTGTTCGGTCCCTGTGCAGTGGTGTATGCCTGTGCGGTGAGGGTAACGTTTTCGTAGCCCGCAGTGGACAGTTCAAACGTATAACCCGACGTTGCCGACCACAATGCACCGTCGTCGGGTGCAAGCATAAACGCACCGTTCTTTTCGTTCCAGACGGGAACATACTGTGATTTTCCGTCGGTATTGGCAGTCATCTTTGCACTGCCGTCGTAGGCACCGCCGTTTGAGTACAAGGCACCGCCGCTGACATTTTCGGTATAAGTGCTGTACATAAAGTGGTTGATGTCGCTGCCTGCGAAAGTGTAGGTAACGCTTACGGGTTCTGACGCAATATCCTCAAACTTTGCGTAAGCGGTAAGGGTTACTGTGTCGCCTGCCTTTGCATTGTCGCCAAACGGTGAGAACTCGCCGTTGTATAGCGTTTCGCTGCCGCCGTCCAGCGTGTAATATACGTTGGCACCGCCGTTATTATCCTTGAGTGAAATTCTGTCGGTGTCGAACAGGTACGTTCCGTCGCCGTTTACCGAACTGTTAATAACAGTTGGGGTTTCAAGGCTTGTGATTACACTGAGTCTTGTGCCTTTGACAGATACGTTGTTAATTGAAGCGTCGCCGCTTGTGATTCCTACAATTCTGTATTTAGAATTGATTGCAACGTCGTCATAAACGACTGCTCTGATATAAACCGTTTTAACGTTGCTGCAGGCGTCGGGAAGTTCAACGTCGGTGAATGCGTCCTCCATCGACTTGTTATTTGTAATAACATACGTAGCACCTGCAATATCGGTATAATCCGTACCGTCGAGGCTGTACTGAAGTTTCCACGTACTCGGTCCCCTGTTTGTGCCGCCGAGTTTTGCAGAGAACGTGATGTTCTCATATCCCGTTGTAGATACAGCGGTTTCAAAGTACGGGTACTCGCCCCAGGCAACTCCGTCGGTCTTACTTGTACCCATAATCGGTGAATAATCCTTTGCGAGTACGGTTGTATTGTTTGCAAACAAATCGTCCGACCACTTGATTTTGGACTGTGTTGCTGAGGTTACGCTGCCGCTGAGGAAAGCATTTTCTTTAAGCTGACCGTCGGTTGCAGGATAACTGTATCCGCCGTCGGTGCTTGCGTTTGTAAGAGCATCGGGATTTACTGAATAATCGTAAACCCATTGGGCAATCGTTTCGGTATAATTATCGGGCTTTGTGCCTGTTCTTACGGTACAGCCATCAGATGTAACGCTGCCGCTCAGGTTGGTGCCGTCGCCCGTAACGGTAACGGTTAAGGTTTTGCCTTGGTCTAAGTCTGAAACGGTGTACTCACGTGAGGTTGCACCGCTGATTGCTGTGCCGTCTGAGTACCACTGATAAGTTATGCAGTTGCTGATTTCGTCACCGTCGGCGTTTGTGAACACTGCGGTAAGGGTGTCGCCCGAATATGCTGCATCGTCAATTGCAACCGTACCGCTGAGAGTACCTTTTACTATTCTGAACGAGGTTGAAACTGTACCCGTGTACATTCCCTTGCCCGTTACTGTAGCAAACGCAGTGCCGACAGAGGTGTTGTTAGTATACTCAACTGTATAGTCCTCGCCTTCAATAAGGGTTGCACCGTTGTAAGTAACAGTGAGTTCAGGTGTAACAGCCTTGCCGCCAAATTGCTGATTAGCCACCGCCTCGATATTGCAGGAGGACATATTCACCTTGCTGAACTGAGAAGAAATCCAGGTCTGTCTGCCTGACAGCCAACTTTTAATTCCGCTTTTAATTGAGTCGGCATCGTATGAGTCGCTGCCCTTTACTCTGTAATTATTCATAATTGCCGACTTTTTAACAGTGTCAACATAATAGTCAACGGAGTGAAGTTTTGTATTAGCCGCACTTTCTTCAGAAGTCAGCACATCAACTGCAGGTGATATATTGCGGTACCACTCACTCTGAGCGGATTGCCAGAAGTCGCTGCAATTTGTTGCAAGAGCACCGTAGAAAGACAGCGGTGCGTATGCGTCAGTGCTGTAAGACGTGTTACTGTCCCTTGTTCTCCAGCGGTAAATACGGGTATTCTTTGTGTACCAGCCGTCAGTTGAAGTCCAGCTGTAACCCCATCTGCTACCGTTTGAACTGTAACCGAGCGAGTTATCCATATCCCACACGGGTCCGGCGTAAAGCATGGGGTCTATGCTGTCTGTATCTTTGTAAAAATAGGTTGACGATGTGGACGAGTCCATATTTTTGAAGTATTCCTGAGTCCAGTAATACTTTACTGCAGACTCGCTGTCCAATAAATCGCTCCACTTTTTGCCCTGATATGCTTCATTAGGTGCCGGGTTGGTAATACTTTTTGCACCGTAGTTATTGAGAATTCCCGAAGTATTACCGAGCGAATTGCATGAAGTTGTTGTGCTGCCCGACGGGACTGTTCCGCCGTTATAGAGCGAACTGCCGAGTGCATACAGGAGATTGTAACAGTAGTCCACCTGATGTCTGCTGATATAGTCGTTACTCTTAACTGTCCATCCCTGACGGTTGTAGCCGCAAAAACCGGCGTTTTCTTCAGCCCAACGCTGCGAGATTTCGAGTTCAAAAAGATAGCCGCCCGTAATGTCGTCGGGGTCGTTAATATTGGTGTACGAAGTGCTGCCCTGACTTGTGGTTGCATAGGCACTGTAACGTCTTGAGCCAACTGTGTGACCGAAGTAATTTGACGAGGTTTCAAGCTGGTATGCAACATTCACTGTGCTGTTTGAAGCGTCGATTGTCCTTGTGGACAGACCGAGAGTGTCCATATCGGCAGGTGTTACGGTACCCGTTGCCTCGTCAACGGTACCGTTTGCAATTTCGAGGTTTTCGTAGTTATCGGTTATATTAATTCGGTTTGACTTTATTTCGACCTTTTCGGCAAGCTGATACGAGCCGTAATACTGCTGGTTAACATACAAATCAACAGGCTTGCAGTGCGGCTGATACTTAACGCCTATGTAGTCGGCGAAGTCGTATGTAAGCTGATTTTTGACGAGCGTACCGTCGCCCGCATTTGCGAGCAGGCACCACTTTTTAGCCTTTGGCATACCGAGAAGTTTGGTGGACGTGCCAAGCTTAATGTTGTAGGGGTTTTTGATGTTATTCGTTCCCCACGTGCCGTTGCCTCGTCCGCTCATCTTGGCGAGTTCGCCGTCGTACTCGATTGTGCCGTCGGGATTAACAACCATAATTGTACCCGTTTCGGATGCAGTGTGATTGGAGCTGTTGGTAATTTTTGAAATTGAACCTGACTGTGTATCAATGTAAACTGTGCCCACGTCGCCCGACTTCATAACGTTGAGATTATAGTTGTTATCTCCGAGCGTAAGAGTATAGCCGTACATTGTACCGCCTTCGTCACAATCGCTGAATACATCGGTTGCCGCACCGCTTGTAAGCGATGTACCGTTGATTTTGCAGGTGCTGTCGCTGAACCACACTTTAAGTGAGTTACAGTCTGCGTTTGAAGGCAAAAACAGATAGTAGTTATCGGAATCGGAGCTGCGTTTGAACACTCCGACAGCACCTACCATAGAGGTTTTGTCGCCTGAGGCAAAAGCTGTTAAATCGGTCTGGGTTATTCTGTTTTCGGGGTCTGCCCAGAACGAAACAGCAGTCCCCTCTACTTTAAGAGGAGACTCAACTGCCTCGGCGTCCTTTGGCATAAACACAAGGACGCCCGAGAATATTGTTACTGACAGAATAATTGATAGTACTTTTTTAAGATATTTTTTCATAATTACTCATCCCCGAATGATGATTATTTTGTACTTGAGTAGGTTATGTAGCAAGCACCGTATTTGCCGTTCCATACCCATTTGTATTCCTTATCGGTACTGTTTACCTTGACTGTGTAATCGTCTTTTTTAACCTTTGACGAGGAATAAAGGAACTTGATGCACGCATTTGTTGAACTTGCAACCGAGCCGACTTTCCACTTAACAGGAGTTTTGACCTCTGTTGTACTGCCCTTTGTCTTTTTGACTGTGCGGCACACCAGTGTATACTGCGAAGGACTCATATTATAGTCCGAAATCTTTTTACTTTCGCCCTTG
>SVQF01000086.1 GCA_015065445.1 Oscillospiraceae bacterium
GTCGCCCCTGCACATTCTCGGTGCAAATAAATAAGCGGGGGTTACCCGCTTATATCAGTTTGCTTATGTATTCAGGCTTGTCGATGATAACAGACGGGTTTTCCGCAAAAAGTTCCTCAAACGAACGAAAGCCCCAGGTAACGCCTACAGCCTCTATACCTGCGTTTCTGGCAGTCCTCATATCAACGTTGCTGTCGCCAAAGTAGATTGCCTCGTCGGGCAAGCATCCCACGGATTTGAGAGCAAGCAGGGTAGTATACGGGTCGGGTTTGGTCGGCTTTCCGTCCACAACACCCGAAATAACATCAAAGTAGCCCTTTCCGAAAAAATGCTCCACCATACCCTGTGCGGCAATATTCGGCTTGTTTGTAACGACGCAGAGCTTAATCCCTTTTGACTTGAGAATGTCGAGTTGTTCTTTTATACCTTCATACGCATAAGCGTTGTCAAGCATTGTACGTTCGTATATCACTTTGAACTCAGCATAAATCCTTTCAAGTTCGTCGCCACTGAGTTTCCCGCCGAAAGCCCTTTCAACAAGCTTTTTTGCTCCGTTGCCGACAAACTTTTTGTAATCGTTTTTATTCCATACGTATTTGTACCCGTACTTTTCAATCAGAAAATTACAGGTGTTTCCTAAATCGTCAATTGTATTAACAAGAGTGCCGTCCAAATCAAAGACGGCACATTTTATTTTTCGTTCCATAAATCGCTTAAATCCTGTTCTTTGCCTTTTCTGCGTTTGTGTATAAATGCTGCAACCAGCAGAATGACCACAGCACCTCCTATAATTGCAGAAATAATGTAGATTCTGCGTTCGTCCTCTTTGCTCTTGCTCGACATTTTGCCGCTTTTAACTTGATTCCACAATGTACTTTGCAGTTCAAGTATATTTTGCGGCAGATTCTTAAACGGCTGAGATTCGGGAGGATTTTCAGGATAAACAGCTTCGCTTCCGTAAAGGGATGACTCCTCGTTCTCTTCGACGGTTTTGTTTGCCGATGCGTAGTAGATGTATTCCTCGTTGTCAAACGCAACCTCAGGCTCGTGCATAAAGTTAATAAATGCCTCTGCACCTTTTTTATTCTGAGCACAGGTCGGAACGCAGAATGCGTCCCAGAATTCGTTTACGCCCTCTTTCGGGAAGCAGTATCCGAGGTCTTCGTTGTTTTCAACCATCAGTTCATAGTCGCCTGCGTAGTAAGTCGCAAAAGCGTACTCGCCTGATTCCATAAGGTTAAAGACCTCGTCCATAACGTATACCGGATTAACTGCGTCTTTCTGTTTTGCAAGAAGTTCTGCTGCATCAACCCAGTCCTGCTCGTTTGTTGTGTTAAGGTCCTGTCCAAGAATTGCTTGAGCAATAGCAAATGCGTCACGTGAGTTGTTAAACATCAGTACTTTGTTTTTGTACTGCTCATCCCACAGTACCGACCAAGAGTCTGGCTTTTCTTTTACAAGCTTTTTATTATATATAAGTGCGGTGCGGCCTGTGTTAAAAGCAACTGTATACTTGTTGTCAGGGTCGTAGTAACAGTTTTTGCAATTATCGCTTATATATTTGAAGTTAGGAATATTTGAGTAGTCAAGTTCGAGCAGCATATTTTCATCTATAAGCCGCTCAATCATATAATCAGACGGTGCTATTACGTCATACGAAACTCCGCCCCCCGCAAGTTTTGAGTACATATTTTCGTTCGACTCAAAGTTAGAGTAGTTAACTTTGGCACCCGTCAGCCGCTCAAATTCGTGAACTACGTCCATCAGTCCGTCCGAGCCGTCTGCAATATATTCACCCCAGTTATATACATTAACCGTTGTGCCCTGCAGTCCGAGATTTTTATAGTAATCCACCTGCTCGTCGCTGAAGTATTTATCTTCGGCAAAAGCAGAAAAGGGGAATAATAACGAAACCGCAAGCATAAAAGCCATAAAGAGAGAAAATTTTCTATGCATATTTTTTCTCTCCTCTCTTGTCAGCCTTTGACTGTGCTACATTCATAAGAACGAGCAGCACCAGTATTACCACAAACATCAGCGTAGACAGTGCAAACATATCGGGCTTAACTCTTTTTTTGGTAAGCGAGAAAATATAAATCGGCAGAGTCTGAAAAGACGGACCGTTAGTGAAGTACGATATAATAAAGTCGTCAAGCGAAAGCGTAAACGACATAACCGCACCTGTTATAATGCCGCTCATTATTTCAGGCATTACAACTTTAAAAAATGCCGAAAAAGGTTTGCAGCCCAAATCTACCGCGGCTTCGTACACGTTCATATCAAACTGTCTGAGTTTTGGCATAACGTTTAAAATTACATACGGCAGACAGAACGTAACGTGTGCAATAAGTAACGTAGTGAAACCAAGTACATCCGTCTGATGAACAATAGTCCCAGCAAAAACAAACAGCAGCATCATTGAAATACCCGTTACAATTTCGGGATTCATAAGAGGAATATTGGTGATGTTGTTCATCGACCTTTTGTATAGCTTGTTTTTTGACTGAAAAAGTCCTACTGCCGCAAGAATTCCGAGGAATGTTGAGACAACTGTTGTTGCAACAGCAAGGACCACTGTGTTTTTAAGTGCGGACATTGCGGCATTGTCGCTGAACATCTCTTTCCACCAGTAAGTGGAAAGTCCGCCCATCTGGTACGTGCTGACAGATGAGTTAAACGAGAACACCGTCATTACAATAATAGGTGCATAAAGGAAGAAGAATATAATTCCCATATACAATACCGAAAGGGGAGCGGTCTTCTTTTTCATATAACCATACCTCCTTCAGTGTTTCTGCCGTTGTCAAAGTGGTTCATAACGCCAAGACAGATGAAAATCATAATCATCAGCACAAAGCTGAGAGACGCACCGAGGTGGTAATTGTTCGCCGTCTGAAACTGTGCCTCTATAACGTCGCCAATCAGCACAATCTGACCGCCGCCGAGCTTTTGAGTGATATAGAATGTAGAAACACAGGGCACAAAAACCATTGTGACCCCGCTCAGAAGTCCGGGTAGCGAAAGCGGCAGAACTACCCGCCTGAAAGTGTGAACTCTGTTAGAGCCTAAATCCTGTGCCGCTTCAAGCAGAGAACCGTCAAGTTTTGACAGTACCGAGTAAATCGGCAGAATCATATAAGGCAAAAAGTTATAAACCATACCCAGAATTACAGCACCCGGCGTGTTTATAAGATGAGCAGGGCTGAGATGTAAAAAAGTCAGAAATCTGTTTATTACGCCGCTGTCACCGAGTATTGTCATAAGACTGTATGTGCGGATTAAAAAGTTCATCCACATCGGCAGCATTACCAGAAGCACAATTGTTCTCTGCACTTTTTCGGTGTGCTTAGAAAGAATGTAAGCAAACGGGTACCCGAGAATAAGGCATATGACCGTAGCCGCAAGTCCATAAAGCACAGAAAGCAAAATAGTAGAAAAATACTGCGGAATCTGTGCAAAGTTTTCAATTGTAAACGCACCCGTTCTGTCTGTTACAGCATAAAACAGTACCATAACAAGCGGTGCTATAATAAACAGCACCGCCCACAAAAAGTACGGCTTGTCAAGAAAATTCATCTTCAAACGTCTGGTCATTCCTCATCTTCCTCCCAGTTATAAGAAGCGTCAGAGATATGGTCCATCTCGTCAGAAAAGTAAGAGTAGTCGCCGAATTCACCCGAATACTCGCTGCGTTTCATAATGTGTATAGCGTCGGGCTCAATGTACATACCGATTTTGTCGCCGACTTTAAGCCCTTCCTGCGTAGTCTGAATCATCCATATGAATCCGCCCACGTCAACAAGTATCTCAAAGTGAACGCCCTTGAACGTAACGCTTGTAATTGTTCCGCTCAGTGCTGCTTTTGCACCAACTTCAACAATTTTTATATCCTCCGGTCGAACAACCGCCTCAACAAATTCATTCTTTTCAAATCCCGAATCAAGACACTTGAACTTAACGCCGCCAAAAGTTACCTTGTAGTCGTCAAGCATAATGGCGTCAACAATGTTGCTCTCTCCAATGAAGTCGGCAACAAATGCGTTAACAGGTTCGTTGTAAATGTCCTCGGGCGAGCCAATCTGCTGTATTTTACCCTTGTCCATTACAACAACAGTGTCGCTCATAGACAAAGCTTCTTCCTGGTCGTGCGTTACGTAAATAAACGTAATGCCAAGTTCCTGCTGAATGTTCTTGAGTTCACGCTGCATATCCTTGCGTAGCTTTAAGTCAAGAGCGCCGAGCGGCTCGTCAAGAAGAAGCACGTGCGGATTGTTAGCAAGTGCTCTTGCAATCGCCACACGCTGCTGCTGACCGCCCGAAAGTGAGTCAATAGTTCTCTTTTCAAAACCCTTGAGGTTCACAAGTTCAAGCATTCTGGCTACAGTTTTTCTGACTTCTTGCTTGGATTTTTTCTGCAGCTGTGGACCAAAGGCAATGTTTTCATATACGTTTAAATGAGAAAAAAGAGCATAACGCTGAAAAATGGTGTTCACCTTTCTCTTGTGAGGAGGCACATCATTAATTCTCTTTCCCTCAAAAATTACGTCGCCGCTGTCAGGTTTAAGAAAACCTGCAATTGCTCGTAGCGTAGTAGTCTTACCGCAACCCGAGGGACCAAGCAGTGTTATAAACTCTTTTTCATTAATATATAAATTCAGTTTATCCAAAACGGTGTTATCACCGTAACTTACAGTTATGTTTTTAAGTTCAATTATTTTTTTCAATATCCTCTTCCTTTTCCCGGGTGATATGCCGGGCACATCACCCTTTCCCGATTTACAATATTAATTGTATAAAACTAATATATATTTTTTAATACCTAATGTCAACAGGAATTTATATTAATTTTTTATTAATTTCCTTACCTTCGGCGGCATTTAAAACAGTGTCTTCAATTTTGCCGAAATCACATACCATTGATTTTGGCTTTTTAACGCAGTCGTCCATTCCCATTGGAACAAAATAATAGTTTTTGTAATTCATCAGAGCTCCGATGTTTTTGGCAGCGGCACCGAGTGCGTCGTTTGTCGAAACACCAATTACAACGGGCTTTGAATTTCGCAAATGCGACTTTACAGCCATAGTAACGGCAGTGTCCGTTATTCCGCTTACAAGTTTTGCAAGCGTGTTACCTGTGCAGGGTGCCACAACAAGCACGTCAAACATACGTTTAGGTCCGATTGGTTCGGCGTCCACAATAGTGTGAATAGTCGTTTTGCCCGTTATATCTTCAATTTCGGAAACTATATCCTTAGCATTACCGAATCTTGTATCAGTATTATATGCATTTTCACTCATTACAGGCGTTATATCATAGCCTTTATTTACCATATCTTTGATTGTTTGTATACTCTTTTCAAATGTACAAAAAGAGCCTGTCAGGCAGTAACCTATTTTCAAACAATAACCTCCCTCACCAGTTTGTCAACTGTTTTTGCAACAACCTTTCCTGCTGATTGGGGTGAACACTTTGCAGGCAACCCCCTCGCCGTAAGCAGCTTAACTCCAAGATACTCGGCAAAATGCACGTCAACACCTCCGGGGAACGAAGCAAGGTCAATAATAAGAGTTCTTTTTTTCATCGACCTGAGCTCGGCTTCGTTAAATACAGGGTGTGGAACAGTGTTGAATATATAGTCATAACCGCAATACTCATTGAGTTTGTCAAAATCAACTGCTTTTGAACCGTTTGCAACAGAAAGAACTCTGTCTGTTTCCTTCCTCGCACAAACAGTGATGTTATTGCTGAAGGGCTGCAGGTATCTGTGAAGAGCTTTTCCGATTCTTCCGTATCCTGCAATAAGAATATTTGCGTTAATCAAACTTATATCGCTTTCGTTCACCGCAATTGCTACAGCACCCTCGGCTGTAAGGTATGCGTTTTCGAGGGCGAACGCCTCGGCCTTTGTGTAGTCATAAATGTTTTGTGCCGTTATATTTCCTGCAAAACAGGGAATAGAATACCTTAAAAACTCCTTAGGAGGATTTACGCCGAGCAAAACAAAATCGGCGTTACTTTCATTATTTACCTTTATATATCCAAAATCTTCAAGATATTCCGCCGCAAAAGATATTCTTTTGTCACTCATATCGGGTGCAATAAACTTTTTGTTCATACCATCATCTCGCTGAAAAAGTCGTTGTCTTATATATTTTATGAAACAAAGTTAAAATGGGTGTTTATTTTTACATCAAAAAGTGATATAATATATAGAAATTAATTTAACTATATTCGGAGGACACCGATTTGAAAGATATAGATACTTTGCTGAAAGAAAGCAAAAAAATACATTTTATAGGAATTGGCGGCTCGGGTATGTGCCCGATTGCCGAGATACTTCTTTCACGTGGCTACACTGTTACAGGTTCTGACAATAACGATACAGAAACTTTTCGCCGTGTTGAAAAAGAGGGTGCAAGAGTTTTTCTCGGTCAGGTAAAAGAAAATATCGCCGACGATACAGACCTTGTTATCTATACAAACGCAATTCTTAAAGGTAACGAAGAGCTTGACTATGCAAAGGCTAACTTCCCTTGCGTGGAGCGTGCAGAAGTTCTCGGGGCTCTGAGCCGTATGTTTTCAAACTGCATAGGCATTTGCGGTACACACGGTAAAACCACAACAACTTCAATGACCACTCAGGTGCTTCTGGAGGCGGGACTCGACCCGTCAGCTGTAATAGGCGGAAAACTTCCTGCTATCGACGCATACGGCAGATACGGGCACACAGAAAACTTTGTTTGTGAAAGCTGTGAGTTCAACAATACTTTTCTTCATATGAACCCGGACATCGCCGTAATCCTTAATGTTGACGAGGACCATCTCGACTTTTTCGGCAACCTCGACAACATTAAAAAGTCTTTTGTAAAGTTCTGCGAGCTTACAACTAAAACCGTTATCTATAACGGTGACGACGCAAATACTCTCGATGTTGTTAAAAATATTAAAGGTAAAAAGATGATTTCCGTCGGCAGAAACGACACTAACGAGTGGCAGGCGAATAATGTCAATATTCCCGGCGGTTTTCACAGTGACTACGAAGTTTATCACAATGGCGAATTTGTCGCAAAGGTTGAGCTTTCCGTACCGGGCGAGCATAATATACTCAACTCCCTTTGTGCGTTTGTTGCTGCATATGAAAGCGGTGCAGATGTTGATAGCATCTGCCGTGGACTTAAAGCATTTGGCGGAGCCGCAAGACGTTTTGAATTTCTCGGCAAATTCAAGGGCGTAACTTTTGTTGACGACTACGCTCACCACCCTGCAGAAATCAAAGTTACTCTTGAAGCTGCAAAAAAGATGGGATATAAACACGTGTGGGCGGTTCATCAGCCTTTCACTTATACAAGGACTTCACTCCTTCTTGACGATTTTGCAAAGGTGCTTTCAATCGCCGACAAAGTAGTTATCAGCGAGATTATGGGTTCACGTGAAGTAAACACAATCGGCATCAAAGCAACCGACCTTTCGGATAAAATTGACGGTGCAGTTCAGCTCGACACTTTTGCGGAGATATGCGATTATGTCTGCAAAAATGCCGAGGACGGCGACCTTGTAATCACTCTCGGTTGCGGCGACGTTTATAAAGTTGCACGTATGATGTGCGAAAAAATGAGCAAATGAGTAATCTTAAACACGGAATAGAACTTGAAAAGAAGTTTTTGATTGAATACCCCGATTTATCAGAACTTGCCAAATACAATCCCATCAAGTACGAGATAGAGCAGATTTATCTTATTTCCAACGTTGGCTCGCACCGTATCAGAAAGCGTGTGCATTTCGGAATACCTACTTATTTTGAAACGCTAAAAATCCGCATAACCGGATCCAAATGTCACGAATACGAAGATGTTATCTCACTTGAGGAATATGAAGAACTCAAAAAGACCGCCGACCCCGAAAAACATCCGATTAATAAGGATAGGTATGTTTTTGCTTATGGCGGCAAGGTTATAGAAATTGATGTTTTTCCGTTCTGGGACGACAAAGCCTTCCTCGAAATTGAACTTGATTCCGAAGATGATAACTACTCAATTCC
>SVQF01000087.1 GCA_015065445.1 Oscillospiraceae bacterium
CGTCCCAACTATCTATACGGTACATATCGTAGTGATAAACCCTTGCGTTGCTGCCTATATAATCGTTGCATATAGCAAAGGTAGGCGACGAGACGTCGGCGGTTATTCCAAGACCCTGTACAAACCCACGTGTAAAAGCGGTTTTACCTGCACCGAGTTCACCGAGAAAGCCGATTACTGCTGCACCGCCGAGTGATTTTGCAAATTCGGCAGCCCTGAGTTCGGTTTCCTCCGTGTTGTGCGTAACAAATTCAGTCATCAGAACAGACCTACTGTGTTGCCGTTTTCGTCAATGTCGATATTATACGCAGCAGGCGACTTGGAAAGTCCGGGCATTGTCATAATGTTGCCTGCCTGACATACAAGGAATCCTGCACCGTTTGAAAGGTTAGCGGCAGTGATTGTGATTTTGAAGTTTTCGGGTCTGCCGAGAAGCTTTGGGTTATCCGAAAGACTGTACTGAGTTTTTGCAATACAAACGGGCATTTTATCTGCACCGAGTTTTACAAAGCCGTCGATAGCGGCTCTTGTTTCCTTGGGGAAGTGAACGCCGTCGGCACCGTAAATCTCTTTTGCGATAGTTCTGATTTTGTCGTACACAGGCATATCGAGGTCGTAAAGGTGGTGGAAGTTGTTTTCCTTTTCGCATGCTTCAACAACCTTTTCGGCAAGTTCGGTGCCGCCTGCTCCGCCTTCGGCAAAGCACTTTGTAACTGCGAATTCCGCACCCTTTTCTCTGCAGAATTTCTCTACATAGTCAATTTCGGACGCCGTGTCCTTTTTGAAGTGGTTGATTGCAACTACAACGGGTACGCCGTATTTTTTAAGGTTTTCTATATGAGCACCGAGGTTTACGCTGCCCCTCTTGAGTGCGTCGAGATTTTCTTTGGTGAGTTCATCTTTAGTAACGCCTCCGTTATACTTCATTGAACGCACTGTTGCAACAAGAACGATGCACGAAGGTCTGAGTTTTGCAAAGCGGCATTTGATGTCGAGGAACTTTTCGGCACCTAAGTCTGAGCCGAAGCCTGCTTCAGTAATAGCGTAGTCGCCGAGTTTGAGTGCAATTTTTGTTGCACGCACCGAGTTGCAGCCGTGTGCAATATTGGCAAACGGTCCGCCGTGCATAATAACGGGAGTGTTTTCGAGAGTCTGAACAAGGTTGGGCTTGACTGCGTCCTTGAGAAGAACGGTCATCGCACCGTCTGCCTTGATGTCACGGCAGTAAACGGGAGTGCCGTCGTATCTGTAAGCAACAAGGATGTTGCCGAGTCTTCTTTTGAGGTCGAATACATCGTCTGCAAGGCAGAGAATAGCCATAACTTCGCTTGCAACTGTTATGCAGAAATGGTCCTCTCGTGGAATACCGTTGAGTCTGCCGCCGAGAGAACAAACGATGTTGCGAAGTGCACGGTCGTTCATATCGAGACAACGCTTAACAAGCACCTGTCTTTGGTCGATATTCTGTTCGTTGCCCTGCTGGATGTGGTTGTCGAGCATTGCACACATAAGGTTATTTGCTGAGGTGATTGCGTGCATATCGCCCGTAAAGTGAAGGTTGATGTCCTCCATAGGTACAACCTGCGAATATCCGCCGCCTGCTGCACCGCCTTTGATTCCGAAAACGGGACCGAGCGAAGGCTCACGCAGTGCTACAACAGCGTTTTTGCCGATTTTGTTCATAGCCTGACCCAGACCGATAGATACGGTGGTTTTGCCCTCGCCCGCAGGCGTGGGGTTAACGGCTGTAACAAGAATCAGTTTGCCGTCCTGCTTGTCTTTGAGTTTGTCAAACACGTTTTCGCTGAGTTTTGCCTTATAGTGACCGTAAGGCTCTATGTCGTCTGCAGAAATACCGATTTGCTCTGCAATTTCGGTAATTTTTTTCATTTTGGCAGCCTGTGCAATTTCAATATCAGTAAGCATAATAGTACTCCCCTCAAGCATTTTACTGTATTATAACATATGGCAAAAAAGATTTAAAGAATAAAATTAAATAAGATATTGAAAATTGAACGGCAAAATAATATAATATATGTACAAATTTGCGATTTGCACTGCCGACGGCGGCAGTTTTGCAAAGAGCCGCAGAAGGAGGTTGAGAAAAATTAAAAACTTATCTGAGAACGAAAAGTCGTTTTCACGTTTTCTGAAAACCTCTGATTTTCTCACGCTTATTTCTGCAATGGCAGCGTCCGCATACGGACTGATGCTTGTATACAGTGCCACGTATTCGTCGCTAACGGGCGGCAAGGTGATTTCGTCAGACGTAAGAAGTATGTTTGTTTCGGTACTAATGGGGCTTATTATAGCCGTGGTTGTTTCAAACATCGACTACGACATTATTTCTAAGTTCTGGCCTGTCATAGCCGCAGGGTGTGCGGGACTTATGGTGTTTACATACTTTTTCGGCGTTGCACCGTCCGCAAGGCAGGACGCAAAGTCGTGGCTCGACCTCAAGATATTTTACTTTCAGCCGTCAGAGCTTTTAAAAGTCGGATTTATCATTTCGTTCAGTTACCATCTTGATTTGGTTAAGGACAGGATAAACAGGATAAAAACGATTGTTCCGCTGGTTATTCACGGTGCGGTACCTATAGGACTTGTAATGCTTACGGGTGATGCGGGTTCGGCTCTGATATTTATGCTGATGTTTATAGGAATGCTGTTTTTTGCAAGGGTCAATATAGGTTACTTCGTGGCAGGAATCTGTGCCATTGTGGTTGGATTTGTTGTTGCGTGGCGTACAGGAATTATTGGCGGCATACAGCGACAGAGAATTGTTGCACTGTTTTACCCGGAGCAGTACGAGGACGTTATGTATCAGCAGACTAACGGAAAAATTGCACTCGGTTCGGGCGGTCTGTTCGGTCAGGGTTACCTGCACGGCGATATGACGCAAAGCGGTGCGGTTCCTGAAAATCAAAACGATATGATTTTGTCCGTTGCGGGCGAGGAGCTCGGATTTATAGGTGCTGCGGCAGTAATACTGATACTCAGTTTTCTGATACTCAGAGTGCTGAAAACCGCTACAAATGCACGTGATAACGTTGGTTATCTTATGTGCAGCGGAATTGCGGTAATGCTGTTTGCACAGGTGCTTGTAAACATCGGTATGGAGTTGTCGCTTCTGCCGTGTATCGGCATCACGCTTCCGCTCTTTTCGGCAGGCGGCTCGTCGTCACTGTGCATTTATCTGGCACTGGGAATTGCGTTTTCCGTTTACCGTTTTTCGCAGGCACCAGAGGAAACACTTTTCTACACAAAATAAGGTTCTGAATTGTGACAGACAATTCAGAACCTTTTTTAATTATTCTGTAGGAAACAGTGCCGAAAGTGCGTTGTAAAAGTTGGTTGTTGCATTTGCAAAACTGTGTTTTGCGAATGCAGTTTTCTTAAAAGTAATGTTGCCGTTTTTAGTGTTGCCCTGCGTAAACACAAAGTTATCTTTGTAGTGGCGGTACAAGTCGTTAATAAGGCATTTTGTTGAGTTGTAGGTAATATCAAACGTTCCGACTGCAGAATATATAAAGAAATCCTGGGGCGTATAGCCGAGTTTTTCCACCTCTGCGTTAAGGTTTTTACCGAGGTCGGTGCCAAAGTGCAAAGTGTACGGATTTTGCATACCGCCGCAGTTAGGAATAAAGTAGTAAAAATAATCAAGATTATTTATAAACATATTCCACGTAATTGCGGCACCCATTGAATAACCGCCGAATGCTCTGTGCTGACGTGAGGCGATAAAGTCCTCTTCACTTGTTGACTCTGCAAACGTTGAATACTTTGATTCAACTGCAGGCACAAGACACTCCCTGACCTCTGTGTTATAGTTCTGATAAAGAGTGTTCAGTTCAGCCATATTTGTCTGGCTGCGTGGCTTTTCGTAAAAGTTTGCACAAACCGCAATCATAGGTTTGATGTTGCCGTTTGCAATCATATTGTCGAGCATATTGCTGAACTTCGGGTCGGGGTCGTCGGGCGTGCCGAAAAACGTTTTTTCGGTCGAATTTGCACCGCCCTGAAAGTAGATTATATCGTACTTCTCGTTTTCGTTATAATCGGGCGGAAGATATATGATTGCTGTTTTTGTTGCGGTTTTTGTTTTGTATTCAAGTGCCTCGATTCTGCCGCTTTTTTCAGCCTTGTCAAAATAGTTTTGCGGCACGTCTTCGATGGCGTTTGAAATATCGAAATCACGCCGTGAATTAAAATCGTAATTCTTGCTGTCGGGCAGCGGAGTCACCACTCTGCCAAGCGTAAAATA
This sequence comes from Oscillospiraceae bacterium, assembly GCA_015065445.1. GTDB lineage: Bacteria > Bacillota > Clostridia > Oscillospirales > Acutalibacteraceae > Eubacterium_R. Next base: position 4,265 of record SVQF01000087.1, read on the forward strand.
TCCTGCGGGGATGACGAGTGCCACTGCCACGGTTATTGCAAGTGCTTTAAAAAACGCCTTGACCTTTTTGCTTGCAAAAAATTTTTTCATTCTCGCTCCTACTTTACTTTGTTATAGTCTTCGTCGCTGACGGGTTCGAGCCATTCGTTAGACGTTTCGGTGCCGTCAACCTCTACCGCAAGGTGAGCAAACCAAGAATCGTGTGCCGCACCGTGCCAGTGCTTAACTTCTGCAGGGATATTTATTACAGTGCCGGGAGTGAGTTCAACGGGCTCCTTGCCCCATTCCTGATAGTATCCTCTGCCGCCCACACAGATAAGCATCTGTCCGCCGCCGTTTGCTGCGTGGTGAATATGCCAGTTGTTTCGACACTCAGGCTCAAAGGTGACATTGTAAATCATAACCTGACTTGTTGACACGGGTGCAAGATAACTCTGTCCCCTGAAGTACTGTGCAAAGGCGTCGTTAGGCTCGCCAATCGGGAAGAATATTTCGTTCTGGAACTTTTCCTTTTCAGTTAGTGCGGGCGTTTCTTCAGCCCATACTTCCTTTGCCTGACGGAATACCGCCCAGCCCTTAGGCCAGCCCGTATACATAGTGCAGTGAGTAATAATTGCAGCTATTTCTTCTTTGGTAACACCGTTTTTCTTTGCGTTTTCAAGATGGTATCTGAGTGAACTGTCGGTTATTCCGCTTGCCATAAGCGATACAACGGTTATAATGCATCTTGTTTTCACGTCAATTGCAGAGTCGTTCCACACCTCACCGAAAAGCACGTCGTCATTAAGATGTGCGAACATAGGTGCAAATTCACCGAGCTGTTCCCTGCCTGCCGTCTGTACAATTTTTTTGCTCATAATTCATTCTCCTAAAAGCCTTTCAAGTCCTATAAGCGTATGCTCATAGATTGTTTTTTTGTCTCTTACTATACCTGCCGCATCCATCGCTTTTGCCTGCTTTTCGGTTACGTGTGCATATGGATAAATGCCGTGCATAAGTTCAAAAAACGTTACAGTCAGTTCTGTGATGTCACCGTCGCTCAGGGAGGTGCAGTGACGCCGCAGAAGTGCCTTGAACGCCTCTATTGACCTGCGGTATGACCGTTTGAACTCAGTCAGTCTTTCGAGGGAACTTGTTTCCTCCATATCGTAAAGATTGACCGACAGAAGCTTAAGCAGCAGGGTTCGTTTTTCAAGCGAGCGGGCAATCTGCTGCGAAAGTTCGGCAGTTGTAAACTGTGTTTTTGTTTCAATAAGAGCGGTCAAATCGTCGCTCCAGAGGTCGTATTCCTCTTTGAACACTTCGAGAAAAATCTCCTCTTTCGTCTGAAAATAGTTATAGATAGACGGGCGTGTAAACGAGGTGTAGTTTGCAATCTCTTTGATTGTTATTTCTTTAAAATTCAATGTTTTGTAAAGCTCACGGCAAGCGTTCATAATCTCTTTTTTTCGCTTGCTTGCGAGTGCAGGTGAAGCCTTTGGCATAATGTTCTCCTCCAAAATAATTGACACCGTGTCAATAAGTGTATTATATCACTGTTCTGACACGGTGTCAATGTTTATTTTATTTTTATTCGCTCATCACTTCGTCAATAACGGATTTAAGCGTGTCGGCAGATTTTTTCAAATCCTCTGCCTCTTTTTGCGAAAGTTTTATCGGCACTGCCGCTTCTACACCGTGCTTGCCGACTATTGCAGGCATACTGAGCGAAACGCCCTCAATACCGTAGTCACCCTTCTGAATACTCGAAACGGGCAGGATTGACTTTTCGTCACGTACAATCGCCTCGCAAATCCGCTTGACGCTCATTGCGATTCCGTAGTACGTGGCACCCTTCTTTTCGATTATTTCGTAAGCACTGTTTTTAACCTCGTCGGCAATTTCGTGCATAGCCTTGTTGTGATTGTAATGTCCACGCATCTCGCAAAAACTGTTGAGCGGAATTCCCGAAACATTGGCACTTGACCACGCTGCGATTTCGGAATCACCGTGTTCACCGATTATAAATGCGTGTACACTTCGTGGGTCAACGCCCAGATGTTCGCCAAGCAGATACTTGAGTCTTGCCGAGTCAAGCACCGTACCCGAACCGAAAACTCTGTTTGACGGAAAACCGCTTAGTTTTGCAGCAACGTATGTGAGTATATCAACGGGGTTTGCTACAATAAGCAAAATGCCGTTTTGGTTGTACTTTGCAATTTCGGGAATGACCGATTTAAAAATGCCAACGTTCTTTTTAACAAGGTCAAGTCTGGTTTCACCCGGTTTTTGCCCCGCACCTGCGGTGACAATAATGATGGAAGCGTCGCTTATATCGGCATAGTCACCTGCATAAATCTGCATCGGCTTTGCAAACGGAAGTCCGTGGCTGATGTCGAGTGCCTCTCCCGCAGCCTTGTCCTTGTTGTTGTCAATCAGCACAACTTCGGAAAACAGTCCGCTTTCCATAAGTGCGAATGCCGAGGCTGAACCCACAAATCCGCAACCTACAATTGCCGCTTTTCTGCTGTTAATTTCTACCATATTTGTCGCTCCTTTATATCAGTTTATTATATACGTTTTTGATTATCTTATGCCGTATTTTTCAATAATGTAGTCAAGGTCCTTGTCGCCTCTGCCCGAAAGATTGATAAGCACTGAGCCGTGTTCCATCTGCTTTGCGAGTTTCATACCGTAGGCAACGGCGTGCGAACTCTCAATCGCAGGAATAATACCCTCAAGACGTGACAGTCTATAGAATGCGTCAACGGTTTCCTCATCGTCGATAAGGTCGTACTTGACTCTGCCGATTTCCTGCAGGAATGCGTGTTCGGGGCCTGACGAAGGATAGTCGAGTCCGCTTGCAATTGAGTAAACGGGAGCGGGGTTGCCGTTTTCGTCTTTAAGCATTATCGAGTTAAAGCCGTGCATTACGCCCTCTGTGCCGTACTTGAGGCTTGCGGCGTGGTCGCCGAGTTCAGGACCTCTGCCAAGAGGCTCCACACCGTAGATGTCTACAGGGTCGTTGAGGAAACCGGCAAAAAGCCCTGCCGAGTTACTGCCGCCGCCGACGCACGCAACAATGGCGTTTGGCAGATGACCCGTCATATCAATAAACTGTTCCCTCGCCTCAATACCTACAACGCTCTGGAAGTCACGCACCATCATCGGAAACGGGTGCGGACCGAGTACTGAGCCAATGCAGTAAATTGCGTCGTTATACTCTTTGCTGTAAGCCTCAAAAGCGGCGTCTACCGCCTCTTTAAGAGTCTGAAGACCGTGAGTTACCTCAACAACATTTGCACCGAGCACCTTCATTCGTGCAACGTTAGGAGCCTGCTTTTTAATATCAACAGAACCCATATAGATGTCGCACTCCAAACCGAAATATGCTGCAGCGGTTGCAAGTGCAACACCGTGCTGCCCTGCACCTGTTTCGGCAATCACTTTCTTTTTGCCCATATATTTGGCAAGCAGTGCCTCGCCCATACAGTGATTGAGTTTGTGAGCACCCGAATGGTTTAAGTCTTCACGCTTTGCGTAAAGCTGCACTCTGCCGCCGAGCGAGTCCGAAAGCCTTTCGAGATGTGAAATAGGCGTGGGTCTGCCCTGAAATTCCGTTCTTATTCTGCGAAGCTCGGCAATAAATTTGCGTGACTGACAGATAGAATAATACGCCTGCGTTATTTCAGCCATTGCAGCCTTGAGCTTGTCGTCAACATAAACTCCGCCGTATTTTCCGAAGTAGCCGTCCATGTC
>SVQF01000088.1 GCA_015065445.1 Oscillospiraceae bacterium
CTTGTTGTGGAGTCTGCCTGCAGTGTCGATGATAATTACATCGCTGCCCCTTGCCTTGCCCGCCTGAATAGTATCAGAAACAACGGCAGCGGGGTCGGCACCTTCGCCGTGCTTTATGAGGTCAACGTCCGCTCTGTCTGCCCACACCTGAAGCTGTTCTATAGCGGCTGCACGGAAAGTGTCGGCAGCACCGAGAATTACGCTTCTGCCCATATCCTTAAGGCGAAGTGCAAGCTTGCCGATAGTCGTAGTTTTGCCCACGCCGTTAACACCGATTACCAGAATGATTGACGGCTTGGTTCGAATTTTGAGGTACGAGCCGCCCCATACAACACCTGCTACGATGTCTTTCATAGTTTCACGCACTTCACGTACTGAGGTTATGCCATCATTATCTATCTTCGCTTTGAGGTCACCGATAATTCTTTCTGCTGTCGGCATACCTACGTCGCCCATTATAAGTATCTCTTCGAGTTCTTCAAAGAGTTCGTCGCAGATTTCGTCATAGGTTTCAATAACCTCGTCCATCTGTGCGGTGATACCCTCGTCACGGGTCTTTTTAAGTCCTTTAAAAAATTTTTCAAATAAAGCCATAATGTCTCCTAAAAATTATTCCAAGCCCATCTTTTCGGCAAGTTCAGCACTCTGCAGTTCAAGGAGTTTTGAAACGCCTTTCTCCTGCATAGTAACGCCGTAGAGAACGTCTGCCTCTTCCATTGTGCCACGACGGTGGGTTATGGAAATGAACTGCGTTTTGTCCGTCATTTTACGCATATACTTTGCAAAACGCTCAACATTTACGTCGTCAAGAGCAGCCTCAACCTCGTCGTAAATACAAAACGGTGCAGGCGTAACTTTAAGCACTGAGAAAAGCAGTGCCATTGCTGCAAGCGACTTTTCACCGCCGGAGAACAGATTGATGTTCTGAACGGATTTTCCGGGCGGCTGAATTTTAATCTCAATCGGACTTTCAAGGCAGTCGTCGGGGTTTTCGAGTATAAGTTCGCCCTTACCGCCGCCGAAGAAGTCTGAGAAAGAAATCTTAAACTGCTCGTTAATTCTGTTAAACTGAGTAAGGAACTTCTCGCTCATAGATTTTGTGAGGTCGTCGATGATATTCTGCAGTTCACGCTTTGACGCCTCAACGTCGTCGGTCTGCTCCTTGAGGAACTGATAACGCTCGGATACCTCTTTGTACTCTTCGATTGCACCTACGTTGATTGAGCCGAGCTTTTTAATCTCTACCTTTATTTCGTGCAGTCGGCGTTTTGCTGCAGTCATATCCTCAATAACAATGCCGAGTGCCTGAGCCTCAACCCTTGTGAGTTCGTACTGTTCAAAGAGCATATCGTTGAGGTTATCGTATTCTTTTTTCATATTGTTTTTGCGTTCTTCTATGCGGACAATCTCGGCAGAGAGTTTTTCTCTGTCAGACGTCTTTTCTTTTTCGGTTGCACGAAGTTCGCCTGTGCGTTTTTCAATCTGATTGCGTTCTTCAATCTTTGCCGAAATTTCGTTTCCGACTGCAGACGCCTTGTCACGCAGTTCCTGTGCGGCAGCCTTAACGTCGGCAATTGAAAGCATAAGCGTGTTGTTACGCTCTGTAATTGCAGCAATTTCGTCGTTGATTGTACGCACTCTGTCGGACTGCGTTGAACGGCGAAGTTTAAGTTCTTCGATTGCAAGTTTTGCCGACTCGCTGTCCTTTGCAATAGTAACGAGTTCGAGGTTTATGTCCTCGCTGCGTTTTCTTATCTGTTCACGTGCCGACTGCAGTTCGTCAGTACCTGAGGTTAGTCCCTCAAGTTCTTTTTCGGCTGCGTCGATTTTATTTTGTATCTCCGTTTCTTCGGCAGTTGCGTTTCTGAGTTCAACACGCAGTGCCTCCACTCTTGATGCGGAGTTCTCCTTTTCGTCGAGCATAAGTTTTTTCTGCTCTGAAAGCGAGTTAATTCTGTCGTCAATAAGTTTGAGGTCGCCCTCTGCCCTGATTAAATCTTCCTTGGCGTTACGAAGGTCGGCGTCAGCACCCTGAAGGTCTGCAGCCGCCTTGTTAGCGTCCTCAACAAGTTTTTTGTACTCTGCGGCTATACCGTCAAGAGACGCCTGCAGTTTATCTGCCTCGGCACCCAGTTCTTCAATAAGATTTGCTCTTGAAAGTATGCCTGCACCCTTTGAACGGCTGCCGCCCGTCATTGAGCCGCCGGGGTTCATAACCTGTCCGTCAAGGGTTACAATCTTGTATCTGTTTTTATATCTTTTTGAAATGCCGATTGCACAGTCTATGTCCTCTGCAACGATTACCCTGCCGAGCAGATTTGAAACGATGTCGCTGTACTGCGGTTCGCACTCAACAAGATTTGCGGCAATATCTACAAAGCCGAAGTTGTCGTCAAGGTCACGCTCATCCATAGTTCTTGGTTTGATTGCCGAAATCGGAAGGAACGTCGCCCTGCCCTGATTGTTCTGTTTAAGGAAGTTAATAGCACGCTTTGCGTCGCTTTCGCTGCCCACAACAATATTCTGCATCGCCGCACCGAGTGCAACCTCAACTGCAGTTGAGTACTCGTTGGGCGTGCTGATAAGCTGCGAAAGAACGCCGTGTATTCCCGAAAGTGCCTTGGCGTCACGCTGTCTGATGACCGACTTAACTGCACCCGAGTAGCCTTCCATATTTTTTTCAAGGTCGGAGAGCATCTTTGCACGTGAGCGTTTTTCGGATAAAGCACGCTCAGCCTTTTCAAGTTCTTCCTTCTTCTTTTCAGCCTTTTCGGTTTTTGACTGAAGTTTGATACGGTAACCGCCGAGCGAGTTTTCGCCTTCTTCAATCTGTGATTTTACGAATTCAAGATTGTCGCTGAATTCTTTTTTCTGAGCCTCGGCAACGCTGATTTCTTTTTCGCACTCTTCAATATTTTCGTCAAGAGTGCCGCCACGTGACACAATCTCGTCAATCGACGACTGTGCCTTTGACGACTTTACTTTGCTGTCTGAAAGAGCAAGGGTGAGTTCTGCGAGTTTTTGTGAGATAACGGCGTTTTTGTTTGCCATTTCCTCGCCCTCGCCCTGCAGTTTCTTCAGCTCCTGTGCAACGCCTTCAAGTTCGCTGCGTTTTGCCGCTGCAAGAACTTCGCTGTCGGCGATAAACTGCTCTTTTTCAGCAATCTGTGAATCAATGGCGTCGCTTGAATTGTCGGCTGAATTAATATCACCTTTAAGTCTTTCAATCGTTTCTTCGTTGTGCTTTGCCGTTGCCTCAAGCACATTTGCCTCACCGTCACGGCGTACTGCCTCTTCTTCAAATGCCGAAGCACCCGCTCTGCTCTGTTCAATAAGCGTATTGATTTCGGCAGTTTTAAGTGCAAGGTCGTCCATCTCTTTTTCAATAGAGGCAAGTTCGTTTTCGCACAGTTCGTACGATGCGTTAGCGGCGTCGAGTTTATGTTCCTGTTCACGCAGTGCGTTGGTGAATCCGTTAATCTTGTTCATCCACACGCCGATTTCGAGCTCTTTTTTCTCTTCGCTGAACACAAGGAACTTCTGAGCCTTTTCGCTCTGAGTTTTAAGAGGACCTACTCTGCTTTCGAGTTCTGTAAGAATATCGAGCAATCGCACGAGGTTTTCCTGTGCCTGCTCAAGTCGGCGTTCTGCGTCACGTCTTTTGTGGCGAAAACGTGAAATACCCGCAGCCTCCTCAAAGAGTTCACGTCTGTCCTCGTTTTTTGCAGAGATAATCGAGTCGATTTTACCCTGACCGACCATCGAGTAGCCGTCGGCACCGAGACCCGTGTCCATAAACAGTTCGTGAATATCTCTGCGGCGTACCTGCTCGCCGTCGATTTTGTACTCGCTTTCGCCCGAACGGTAGTAACGGCGTGACACGGTTACAATTTCGCCCTTGTCCTTGAGCGAGCCGTCGGAGTTGTCGAGAGTGAGCACAACCTGTGCAAAGCCGAGTGCCTTACGTGACGAAGTACCGCCGAAAATGACGTCCTCCATCTTGGAGCCACGCAGCGACTTGGTACTTGTTTCACCAAGTACCCAGCGAACAGCGTCGGAGATATTACTCTTACCCGAACCGTTAGGTCCTACAACTGCTGTGATACCCTTTCCGAAATTAAGTTCTGTTTTGTCAGGGAAGGATTTGAATCCCTGCATTTCAAGTGTGCGTAATAACATATTATCTTCTCACTATTTTTAATTCGTCAACCGATATTTTATCGGTGACTGTAATTTTGATATTATAACCTTCCTCAATGAGAAAGTAGATGTTTCGTTTTTGGTTGCCCTTTAGTTTTGATACGCTTTTGGGATTGACTTTTATTTCGTAGTTCCCCGGCGGATATGCAAGCACTTTATTTAGCATAAAGCGTGACTGTACAATCTCGCCGAACGACTCGTGATAAGCACCTGCTACCATATTCTTCTTAATGTCGTCTGAAGCGTGAAGTCCGAGCCGTATTACCTTAACTCCCGCTTTCTCAAACATAGGCAGCAGCCTTGTGCAAAGTGCAGCCGCATCGTCAACTGTCTGCGGCTTATACTCTTCCTTTTCGTAGAGTTCTGCAAGGTAAGTGCCTTTAAGCACTACCGTAGGATAAATCCGCACTGTGTCGAGTTTGAGTTCAATAAGTTTTTTTGCGGTCCTCTCAGCCTTTTCGTCGGTGTCGAGGTAAAGTCCCGTCATCATCTGCAGTCCGAGTTCAAAGCCGTATGACTTAATAAGTTGTGCCGCATTTTCAACGTCCTTGGCGGTATGACCACGAAGGTTGGCATTTAAAACTTCGTCGTCCATACTCTGAGCCCCGAGTTCTATTGAGGTGACTTTGTGCGATTTAAGAATATCAAGAACTTCACTGTCTATATAATCGGGGCGGGTTGAAATTCTTATTCCCTTAATCCGCTGCCCGTCAACACACTCTGCCGCAGCATCAAGAAGAGTGAGCATATACTCCCTGTCAATTGCGGTGAACGAGCCGCCGAAAAAAGCAATTTCGTACTCGTAACCTTTACGTGCGAGTGCTGTGCTGACAGCGTTTTTTACATCCTGCACCGTTGGCTGAGACTGCTTGCCGGTAATGGTTTTCTGATTACAGAACGAACACTGCTGCGGACAGCCGAGGTGCGGCACAAAAATGCTTATGTTTCCTTTTTTCATATTTCAACACCCATTAGTTCAAGTGCCTCTTTTGCGGCAAGCTGTTCGGCGTTCTTTTTGCTGGTACCGTGACCCCTGCCGATAATATTTGAGTTGAGCTTAAGTTCAACGTCAAAGCGTTTGTCGTGGTCGGGACCGCTTGTACCGACAACTGTATAAGTAAGCGTTTCGTCCGGATTTTGCTGAATAATCTCCTGAAGAAGCGACTTGTAATCGTGAAAATTCGAGTGATGATTTTCTACCTCTCTTGACAGAAAACGCAGCACAAAACGCTCCGCCTCTTCCATTCCGCCGTCAAGATAGATTGCCGCAATCAGCGACTCAAAGGCGTCTTCAAGAACGGACGGACGCTCGCTGCCTCCGCTTGCTCTTTCGCCCTTTCCCATTTTGAGATAGGAACCGAGGTCAATCTCCTTTGCAAACTGCGACAGCGACTGCGTGCATACAAGCGATGAACGGAGTTTTGTGAGTCTGCCTTCGGGCATTTGCGGGAATTTGTTAAACAGGTACTTTGCCGAAATTATTGAAAGCACCGCATCGCCGAGGAATTCCATTCGCTCGTTGCAGGGCATACTGCCCGAGTTTTCGTTTGCATAGCTTGAGTGGGTCAGTGCCTCCTCAAGATAATCACGGTTTTTAAATGAATATTCAATTTTCTGCTCTAAACTATTCATTCTTCAATTCTTCTTCTATTTTGTTTATCAGGTCGGTTTCGAGGAACCAGACTGCCTGCTTTACTGCATTTTTAAACGTGCGTGCGTCCGCTGAGCCGTGTGCCTTTATAACAGGCTTTTTAACTCCGAGCATAACCGCACCGCCGTACTCTTTGTAGTCAAATTGGGTTTTCATTTCGTTAATACCCGAGCGTACGCCAAGGTAAGAAATCTTTGATACTGCGTTTTTGTAAAACGCCTGCTTAATGCCGTTCATCAGAACTTTGGCAACGCCCTCGTATGTTTTAAGTATGAGGTTGCCCGTAAATCCGTCCGCTACCACAACGTCTGCGTCGCCGAACGGAATCTGCCTGCCTTCGATATTGCCGATGAAGTTATACGGTGCTTTTTTCATAAGCCGGTATGCTTCTTTGACAGTCGGCGTTCCCTTGGTGTCTTCCGTGCCGTTGTTTGCCAGTGCCACTGTGGGATTGTCGTAGTGCAGAACATTCTTCATATATATTGAGCCAAGCAGTCCGAACTGGTACAGGAACTCCGCTCTGCACTCGGCGTTTGCACCGCAGTCCATAAGCAGAAACGGTTTGTTTGCACTCGGCATAACCGATGCGATTGCGGGGCGTTTAACGCCCTTGATACGCTTTGTGATAAGCGTTGCACCAACCGTGATTGCACCTGTGTTGCCCGCACTTACAAATGCATCGCCCACGCCCTCGTTAAGAAGGCGAAAGCCGACAGCAAGCGAGGAGTCGGGCTTTTCCTTGAGGACTGAAGAAGGCTCGTCGCACATCTGAATAACATCTGTGCAGTGGTGAACTGAAATTTTTTTCAGTTCAATTCCATTATCCTTAATGCAGGAATTAATCTTATTTTCGTCGCCTACAAGTATAACTTCGTCAATATTAAATTCGTCGATAGCCATAAGGCTGCCTTTGATTATTTCCAGCGGTGCGTTGTCACCGCCCATTGCGTCAACAATAATTCTCATATTCTTTTAATGCTCTTTCTGCAAGAGCTTTATATCTCTCTTTTTTATCTCTTATCTTCGGTTCGATTGGCGGAAGAATTCCGAAGTTTGCTCCCATTGGCTGAAAGTCCTTAACGCTTTCATCGCTTATGTAATGCGATAATGCACCAATCATCGTGCACTCGCTGAGTACTGTTGTGTTCTCGCCCTTTGCTCTGAGCACTGCGTTTTTGCCAGCCATAATGCCTGACGCTGCGGACTCCATATATCCTTCAACGCCCGTTATCTGCCCTGCAAAAAAGATGTTTGGGTGTTCCCTCAGCGAAAAGTCGCCGCAAAGCACCTTGGGTGAGTTGATAAACGAATTACGGTGCATTACGCCGTAGCGTACAAACTCTGCGTTTTCGAGCCCGGGTATCATACCGAACACACGCTTTTGCTCGCCGAACTTGAGGTTTGTCTGGAATCCTACAAGGTTGAACATTGTGCCGCTGTCGTTTTCACGTCTGAGCTGAACGCACGCCCACGGTCTGTGACCCGTTGCAGGGTCAATAAGTCCGACGGGTTTCATAGGTCCGAATCGTGGTGCGTCAACGCCACGCTTAGCGAGTTTTTCAATAGGCATACAACCTTCGTACACGTCAAAGTCATGTACCACCGCACCTTCAGCGTGAACAAGTTCGTCAATGAACTTTTCGTACTGTTCTTTGTTAAACGGGCAATTGAGGTAGTCGCTCTCGCCTCCCCTGTCATAACGTGAGGCACCGAACGCCTTTGTCATATCTATGCTTTCAGCCGTTACTATGGGTGCGGCAGCGTCATAAAATGACAGCATATCGGGGCAAAGCCGCTCAATTTCAGACGACAAAGCACCGTCGGTCAGCGGACCCGTTGCGACTATAACTATTTCGTCGGGTGCAGGACTGAGTTTATTGCACACACTGTGCTGAACCGTGATGTTCGGGTGTGACATAATACGCTCGGTCACAGTCTTTGAAAAGATATTTCTGTCAACTGCAAGTGCTCCGCCTGCCGGCACACTGC
>SVQF01000089.1 GCA_015065445.1 Oscillospiraceae bacterium
CACGAGCCGAGGAACATCGCAGGCGAGTGCTTGAGCCTGTTAACCTCGTGCGGCAGATGTTCAAACATAGCCGACAAGTCAACTATATTGTTTTCGAGCAAGCCCTCAACGCCGTTAATCATACCGTATGCCGTACCGATTTTATCGCTTGCAAGCACATAGTCAATAACGCCTGCAAGACTTGAATTAATAACCGCAGTCGGTCCGCCCGACTGACCGATAATCAGATTTTTAGCCATTGTTCTCTCCGATTCATCACTTAATTATGTTATGGGAATTATAACATTTTTCAGTCGGTTATTCAATAGCGACAACTGATTATTTTAATTTAGTCGTAACAGTCTTTGCTTTGCTCCATGCAGAGTAATAGTTTTTGCCTTTAAAAGATTTGTATGCACGTACACGCACATAGTACTTCTTCTTGCCTTTAAGTTTCGTTATGGTCTTGGTGACATTCTTTGCCCCCTTTACCGTAACGGTCTTTTTTGATTTAAATTCCTTGTTTGTGCTGTACTGAATCTGATAACCCGTTGCGACAGAAACCTTCTTCCATTTTACAGTGAAGGCTTTTTTCTTTTTGGTCAGCTTGGTGATTGAAGTTTTAGGCACTGTGAGTTTTGCTTTGTAGTTGCTCTTGTAGCTTTTGCCGCACAACGAGCAAGTATAGAGCGTATAACCCTTTGCAGCGTAGGTGGGTTTAACAACTTTTGCGGTGTATTTGTGTACGGTATGTACAATATTGAATCTTGCAAGTGCTCCGTAAATGCTGTAATCGCCCTTGCCGACAACAGTGACCTTTGCAGAACCAACTTTAATATTATCACTATACTGTGCAGAGTAATCACTGCCGTTTTTCAACGCTACGCTGCCCGTGCGAACAATAACTGCAGGGGTAATCGCCTTGCCAGTGTACTGCTGGTCGGGGATAGAATCGACTGTCAGTGTTGTATATCTGATGCTGTTTTTCGCTGCATACTTTGCGGCGTATGACTCTTCTGTGCAAACAATAGTCAGCTTATCGCAGCCTTCAAATGCAGTATCATCAATCGTTGTTACGCCGTCGCCTATCATAGCTACCGAAAGGTTTTTGCAGTTTGCAAACGCACGACTCTTAATTTCATTAATATCGCCGCCGATAACAACGGTTTCAACAGTTTCGTTGTCCGCAACATCGTCCTCACCGATAAATTGCTCTATGCCGTCGTCCCTTGAAAAGTACAACTTTGTCAGATTCGTGCAACCTTTGAAGCTGTTATTCTTTTCGCTGTTATCGTAGCGAACGCCAGTAAGATCAATACTTGTAAGCGAAGTGCAATCCTTAAATACAAGTCTTTCAAGCGTTCTCACATTTGTTAAGTCGACGTATACTAATTCCGTGCAGCCCTGAAAAGCACCGTACTTTATTGATTTAAGCGATTTCGGCATTTTGATATTTGTGATACCCGAAGAGGCAAAGGTGTTGAATCCTAACACCTCTATACCGTTTTCTATGGTTATGGTTTTCAGGTTTTTTGCTTGGCAAAAAGTGCCGCTTAAGTATCTCACACTTGACGGAACCGTAACCGATTCAATCGTTGAGTAAGCAAACGTTCCGTTCATTCTTTTAATCGCCATATTCCTGCCAAATTCAACGTGTTTAATTGATTTGGAGAACTGAAATGTGTTTTTCAGCGTCGTTAGTTTATTGTTATCCTTAAAGCATACATTTTCAATACAGTTCTGATGAGTAAAGGCATTCTCGTTAATTATGCAAACGTTTTTGCCGATTGTTAATGTGTCAAGTTTTTCTGCAAACCAAAATGCGTATTTGCCGATTTCTTCAACGGAATCAGGTATGGTGTATTCAGAATGCGTATTATCGCAAGGATATTTTATAAGCTCGGTTTTATCCTTGTTGTACAAAACTCCGTTTTCCGAACTGTAATGCGGATTTCCGTCACTTACCATAAATTCCTGAACAGCTGACCTATCAACAGCCTCGTAGTATTTATCGTAATTCTCATAATCAACAATTATCATTTCAGGGTAAGCGAACGAGTCGCCGACATATAGTTTCTTCAAATTGGGCAAAACGCTATACATACCCATCACTTCAAGACTGTTAGGAAAACGGAGTTCTTCAATTATCAACTCGTTAAATGCTCCGTCTTGAATATATTTCAAGCCTTCATTAAAAATAATCTCATCAATATTATTGTCACTTCCAAAAACATAGCCCAGCACTTTTACAGAAGACGGAATTTCAACCGTACCGCTGAACCCATGAAAACCGCAACTATATCCGGTGTACCCGATTTTTGTAACCTGCTTACCGTTTATCTCACTCGGAAAAACAATATCCTTTGCATTGTCGCCAGAATATCCCGTGATACTTACGGTATAACGAAATTCGTCGTAAGCAAATCCGTTATAGTTGCCGGAATCAACTTCGATATTTCCGTTTTCCGCTATTTGATTATTAACATACTCGTTACCTGTATCTCCATAATAGGAAACACCCGATACATCGATTGATTCAATCGGTGAATCCTTAAACACGTCGGTTGATAATGATTCTGTTATATCAGAAAGCAATATTGATTTAAGCGACGAACAGCCTGTAAATACATCATTGCTAATAGATCTTATACAGGTATTTTGAATGTTAACGCTTTCAACCTTACTATTTTTAAAGACTCCTTCAGGAAGATACTCCAGATAGTGACAATTAGAAAAGTCAACTGACTTTATTTTTGACGATTGAAAAGCCCACTTGTCTATTGTACGGAGCATTGATTTTTCTTCAAAAGAAATATTCGGTATTGTTGCCATATTGAATGCTTGTTGGTCAATTTCCTGTATTGAAGCAGGCAACGGTGCCATATATTCAACCTTGGCATTTCTGAAAGTGTTATAGTCGATATACTTAATTTTGCAGTCTTCAGCAAAAAGAAGTTTCTTAATATATGAGCCTTCAAACATTTGCGACGGAAGTATTCTTACGTTTTTGCCTATAACGAGAGTGTCAATGCTTGCCTGAGAAAACAACTCGGTATCAACGTATTGTACACAGTCGGGAATCGTGAAATTCCCGTATTCCTGCCAAACATCATTACAAACGTAAAGCAGTATTGCCATATTGTCAAAATAGAGTGCGTTATCCTGAACGACAAAATCCGTATTTTCAGGGCTAACGGTGATTGTTTTAATATATGCTTTGTGAAACGGACTGTATTGAGTCTGGCTGATTCCTTCTTCACTGACGCCGGCAGGATAACTGTAATATACACTGTCTGTGCTGTGCACATTTTTTCCTATATGAATTCTATTGAGCGTAGCATTTTCAAATGAAGAATAACAAAGATATTCTAAACTGTCGGGCAAAATAAGCTTATTCTGTTCAAATTCTGCTTTTTTGAAAGCGTATTTTTGTATGGCTACTAAGCCATCGGGCAGATTGATTTCCTTAATTTTAGCTTGTTCAAAAGAATGCTCACCTATGAATTCCAACGATTGTGGTAGCGAAACGCTGATTGTTGCTTCCTTGAAAACGTAGCCCGTAATATATTCAATTCCTTCCGAAACTATAATACTTTCGGGGTAGCTGCCGGATGTGATAAGCTGTCCGTTTATGCCGACAATCTGAACACCGTCGATTTCGTTAGGGACGGTAAGCGTATCGATATCGGTGCTACCTTTGTAGGCGGTAATTTCGCCGTATTGTTTGCTTTTTTCCTCGTATATCACATTGTATATCCAATCGCCATCTGTACTTGTGATTACGTCCGCAAGAGCGGTCATCGGCAGTGCAGGCAAAAGCATAAGCAATGCTAATACTAAACTGATTATCTTTTTCATATTGTCACCCCTCAATCGTGTATGTTATGGAGAAAGCTGTGCCCTTGTAGGCAACGGTTACAATAATCTTTTGCTGTTCTTCATCCTCGGTTGGTGTTTTGGTTATTTCGCAGTCTGAAAGAGGAACTTCAAATTCTTTTCCGTCCTCACCGACTGCAATAATCTGCATATGGGTTAAGTCAATTTCGTCTTCACTTTTTACATTAGTTTCGGGATTACTGTCAAAGTTTGCGTAAAGCGATTTGATGTTTTCGCCGTTCTCACTTTTTTCGGCAGTTATACCGAGCGAGTATGCAATCCTGCTGAACATATCTCTTGTCTGCTCGGCAATTGCAGGGTTTGTTTGCAGGAGTGCTCCCGTGCCAATAAGCATAATCATAATTGCCGCTGCAATCTGACGCTTACGCTTTTCTCTGTTAATCTGCGTTTTGTAAATATGAAGCAGCTTGTTTACACTGTCAGTGTCAGGCTCACCGCCGAACTGTAATGCATAGAGCAAATCGGTGCAATCATCAATAAGCTCGGTGTCGATGTCATCTTTTTCAATTTCAGCGTCAATAACTGAATTCAGAAATGCTGAAAGCTCTTCAACATAATCTTGTTCATCAAAGACCTTTTTGATGATTTGTTCGTTAACAGTTATGTTCATCAGTATCCCCCTTTCTCAAAATCACTTAGTACAGGCTGGGTGAGAGCAATAATCTTTTTCCGCAGCCGTGATATCCGGTTAGCCGCCGCTGTTGGCAAAATGCCGTAATACTCTGCAATCTCTTTCAGTGACAAATTCTGTTCGTACTTTTGGTAGTATAATAGTTGTTCGGAGTCGCTTAGATTGTTCAGCAGTATTCGTTTAATTTCGTCATAGTCGAGGCTCGCCGCTTCTTCGCTGACTTCGGGTGCGGAAATCTCTCGCACGCTGTCAAGCGGAATGATTTTTCGCTGCCGTTGCGACTTTTCACGCAGGGCTTTCTTAACAAAATTTTCTGCCGTGCGATACAAAAATGCTTTGGGCTGTACTATCTCTTCGCCCGCAAGAAGCCTTTTGTAATACACCAAAAAGGCGTTTTGCACGCAGTCGTCTGCGGTATCCGAACTGTCGCCGAGCCGCACCATACAGTATTTCAGTATCTGCTGTGCATAAAGTTCATACGACTGCTTGAATATTTCATCGCACTTGTCTTTTTGGTGCATATACTCAACTCCTTTCATACAGTAGTACCGCAAAATGCAAAATATATCGCATTTTTTTAATTATAGCATTTTTTCTGCCGTTAGTGAACCGTGCAGATACTACGGCATACAGCAGATTAATTTTAATTTACTCTTGAACTTGGTTTTTTTATTGTATATAATATGATTATTATTTGCGGCAAGGAGGATATAATGGAAAAGATTCTGGTACTTGATTTCGGCGGGCAGTATAATCAGCTTATCGCAAGAAGGGTAAGGGATAACAGAGTTTATGCGGAAATTCTGCCTTACACAACCCCGCTCGAAGAAATCAGAAAAAACAAATATAAAGGTATTATCTTTACAGGAGGACCAAACTCGGTTTTTGATATGAGTTCTCCGCACTACACAAAGGATATTCTCGAAATTGGCGTGCCGGTGCTTGGCATTTGTTACGGCTGCCAGCTTATATCGTGGATGGCAGGCGGCGAGGTAAAGACAGCACCCGTCAGCGAGTACGGTAAGATAGAACTCACTCACAGCGATTCGCCGCTTTTTGCGAACATTCCCGAAAAATCGGTTGTCTGGATGAGCCACACCGACTACATAGCAACTCCGCCGAGCGGATACGAGATAATCGGCACAACTGACGACTGTCCCTGTGCCGCAATGCAAAACACTAACAAAAGCATTTACGCCGCACAGTTCCACCCCGAAGTTACGCACAGCGAATACGGCAATCAGGTGCTGTACAACTTCCTTTACGAAATCTGCGGTTGCAAGGGCGACTGGGTTATGGACAGTTTTATCGACACAACAATCGAAAAACTAATAACTCAGATTGGCGATAAAAATGTTATACTCGGACTCTCGGGAGGCGTTGACTCGTCGGTTGCTGCTGGTCTGCTTTCACGTGCAGTCGGCAAACAGCTCACCTGCGTTTTTGTTGACCAGTGACTTATGCGTAAGGACGAGGGCGATATGGTGGAGCAGACGTTTACAAAAATGTTTGATATGAACTTTGTACGTGTAAACTGCGGCGACCATTTTATGAAAGCATTAAAGGGCGTCACAGACCCCGAGGAAAAACGTAAAATTATAGGAACGGAATTCTTTAACGTGTTCTGGGACGAAATCCGCAAGCAGAACGACAAGGGCTATTTTGCACAGGGAACAATTTACCCCGACTGCATTGAGTCGGGCAAGGGTGACGCAGATGTAATCAAAACTCACCACAACCGTGTAAAAACGCCTGACGATGTTGAATTTCTCGGCATAATCGAGCCGCTCGCCGACCTCTTTAAAGACGAGGTAAGGCGTGTTGGCGAAAGGCTCGGAATTCCAAAGGAACTTGTCTGGCGTCAGCCGTTCCCGGGTCCGGGTCTCGGCGTAAGAATAATCGGCGAAATTACAGCCGAAAAGGTAAAAATCCTGCAGGATGCCGACGCAGTTCTGCGTGATGAAATGGCTAAAAACGGTTACGAAAGCAACCTTGCCCAGTTTTTCTGCGTGCTGCCCGGTGTAAACACCGTGGGCGTTATGGGCGACCACAGAACTTACGACAACCTTGTTGCAATCAGAGCTGTCACCACCGACGACTTTATGACTGCCGACTGGGCAAGAATACCGTACGATATTCTTGCAAAGGTGTCAAACCGAATAACAAACGAAGTGCCGCACATCAACCGTGTAGTCTACGACATCACATCAAAGCCCCCCGGAACTGTGGAGTGGGAATAATATCTAAATTTCAAGAGATGGCTTAAATAGGCGTTTTGCGAGGATAAAATCAATTCCGTGACGCTAAAATGACGCTGTTTTCTAAAAAAGGACAGCCCCCAATCATTTAACAAAAGTTAGATGATTGGGGATTTTTTTATTTAACCTATCATTTCCATTATTTCTTTATACTCTGTTGTTTCACGAATCGAATCAAACTCTTCATCTGAAAGCCAAGTATCGCTCATTATCTCGCATAGAGTTCGGGTATCGCTGGTTTGGAAATCGGTTTTCCTGACCGAAATGTCTCCAAGAATGATACTATTTGATTGCTGAATTTCAGGGCGTTCATCAAATCGTTTTGCAGCTTCTGCTGCTTTGGTCAGATATGAAAATGCAGAGTCAACATCATTCAAACGCATATAGATTTCAGCGATAACAAACGGGATTCTTGCTTCGCCCCAACTATCCAATGTGGATTGATTGTCGTAAATCACATCTTGCAAATCATAAAGCTTTTTCATTACCTTCAGGGATTCTTGGTCTGAAAGACAGGATGATTCTCCAAGTAGCCAAATGGAACTGCGAAGAAGCTCATATTCTGTCTTTATTTTGTTTCTCAGGAAAGGGAGTTTTTCATTATCTTCAAGTGCCCACCAGATGTTTTGTTCGCGGCATTGTTCCATTGTTGGCAGAGCTTCATAAACCTCTCTGCCTTTCTTCTTTCTGCCCATTTCGCAGTGCTGAAAAGCAAGTCGAGCAGTTGCCGCGAGGCGTATGTCGGGGTCATCGCAGTATTTCATAATCCTTTCGCCGATACGGATTATTTCGTCGTCATACTTGCGGCGGTTTTCTTTCCAATCGGGAATGCTGCCGTCATCATCACCTGCGACAAACAGCGCAAACATAAGTTTGTTAAGCAGGGCGAAATTATTTGGGTATTCGTTTACGCCCTTCCTTGCAATTTCTATGCAAGAATCGACATTGCCTTTACTGATAGCGTTTTGAAAATCATCAAGATA
>SVQF01000090.1 GCA_015065445.1 Oscillospiraceae bacterium
TCAGTTCGTTGCTTAAATCTTAATATTCTACTTCAAGTCGGTTTTTTGTGCTGTCTGCACATTCTGGGGCAGTTCAACCCCTGCGTGGCTTTTTTATTTTACACATTCTTAAGTTTTTTATTAACTTCCTTAAGGAACTGACCTTTTTTATACTTTTTCTTTACGGCAGTGATATTCGCCTTTACCTTGCCGCAGGCGATGTTTGCCACGAGCTTGGTAGCGTCGGAGTTGTAATAAAAACGCATATGCTGTACGTCCTTGAGGAACCATGTGTTGTTTGGAAGAGCACAGGTCTTAGCGTTGATTGCTTTGTCACGGGACACGTACTTGCCCGAAGCCTTGAGCTTTTTGCCGTAGTTAGCAACCGTTGCCCCTGCCGAGGCGTACTTTGTGTCGATAAGGGCGTCGGTCTGATTGTTGACCTTTGACGTAACAGGAATACCCATTGTGCCGTAGCTTGCAAAGATTGCAACCTCTACGCCCTGCTTTTTAACAGCTTTGATATTCTTGTTGAATCTGCCCTGCACAGCGTGGTACTTTTTAATCTTTTTGTAAAGACCGCTCTTCTTGTCGAGGAAGCCCATTTTGCTCATTTCGCTAACAGCCTTGTCAAAGCTGTTGTAAGGCACGCACTCCCAGAGCGACGGGATGTTGCCAATCCACGGTTTAACAACCTGCATATAGAGTTTGGTAACGTTCTTCTTGTTCTTGACAAACTTGCCGAGGTAGTCGGCAGCGTAGCCGATTCGCTTGTCGCCGAGAACCGAAAGTGCCTTGAAGAGTCCCTGTGACGAGCCGCCTGCGAAAGCGGTTTCCATACACTTTAGATAAGCGAGAACGCTCTTTTTGTTGATTACAAGGTCGAGTGCGTATGCTCTTGCAACGTCAACACCGCCGATTGCAGGGTTAGCGAACACGAGGCGGTTAACGTCCTTCTGATTTTTGTAAGCGTCGATATACGCCGAAAGCACGGCGCCGCCGAGCGAACAGCCGATGAGCGAAACTTTCTTTGCTTTGGTCTGCTTTTTAACCGTTTTTATAAATGTGTTGAGCTGCTTTGCAGTTAGGCACACGTCCTGACGCCAGTCGTAGTTAAAGCAGTAAACGTTCTTGGCGCCGACTGTTTTGCAGAGCTGACGTGCGATTGCACTTTCTGCCACGTCGGCATTCTGCCAGTAATCCTTGTGCTGAGAAAGAGGCGTTGTCCAGTAATTGTTAACGCCCTGCCCTTTTTTGATGTTACCGTTTACGGTGCAGTTAATGTCGTTATCAGTGCCTACAATGTTTGAAAGAGCACCGATAAGTTTGTTTACGTTCGGCTTTCTTGCAGGGTCCATCATCTTTACAACCTCGTTTACAAGGTCTTTGTTCTGAAAGATGTCCGCTGCAATATCACCGAGACCGAGGTTTGCAATTTCAGCCTCGCTGTCAGTACCGACATTGGTGTAAACAGGATTTGCACCGAGTCCGTGTACAAGAATTACAGGTGTTACATTCGCTTTTGCAAACGCAGGCATTGCAACTGAAAGAAGCATAATGAGCGTAAGCATAAAGCAGGTTATTTTTTTAATTACAGATTTCATTTTTGTCATCCTCTACTGTGAATTACGAATTGCGGGAGGGTCAGAAGACCCTCCGCAAAATCTGAACCTTATATTGCTTTAAGAAGTTTTGGAAGTTTGGCAATCGTTGCACCGAGTCTCCAGAAAACTGCATTAAAGCCTACGAACGTTGACTCATCGTCGTTGAGGATTTTAAGGAGTCCCCTTGCCTGTGCGGGTGAAAACGCACCCATTGACATTGCGATGAAGTTACGGATAGGAATCTGAGTTGCCATA
The DNA here is from genome assembly GCA_015065445.1 of Oscillospiraceae bacterium. Classification (GTDB taxonomy): domain Bacteria; phylum Bacillota; class Clostridia; order Oscillospirales; family Acutalibacteraceae; genus Eubacterium_R. Next base: position 1,839 of record SVQF01000090.1, read on the forward strand.
GCGGCAAGCATCTTGCCGTCGCCGTTTTCTGCAGAGCCCATCTTACTCATAATCTTTTCTATAAGATTGCAAATCTTACCGCCCCACTTGGTGTGGCGTGCGTCGTTAAGACAGCAGTAGATGTCAATCTTCTTGCTCGGGTCAATTTCGGGTGACGGAAGTTCGCCGTAAACTGCAGCGAAGTCGTCACGTGTGATGCCTGCAACGTTGTTGTAGTAAGCAGGAGCAGTTTCTCTGTAATCGGGAACTTCTGCGTCAACCGTGCCCTCAACGTAAAGCTGAGCGGCAATGCGGATGTCTGCCGATGACGCACCTACGCCGATAACAAAGTCGCCCGACTCAACAAACCAATCGTTAGTATTGACGTTCCAGAAAGCGAACGCTCTCTTGTCAAGGGTGAAGGTAACTTCCTTCTCCTCGCCTTCTTTAAGGAATACTTTTTCAAACGCACGCAGTTCCTTTTTAGGACGGAAGATTGTGCTTTCCTTATCTGCAACATAGAGCTGGGCAACTTCTGCACCGTCTCTGTCGCCTGTGTTTTTAAGTTTGAAAGATACGGTAACAGTGTCAGTATCCTTGATTCTGTCTGCTGAAAGTCTGATGTCGCTGTATTCGAAAGTTGTGTATGAAAGACCGTAGCCGAACGGGAATACAACGTCCTTTTCCGCTGCGTCGTAATATCTGTAGCCGATAAATACGCTCTCTCTGTGTTCCGATGTAACAGGACCGCCGGGATAGTTGCCAAACGTCGGGTTGTCCGCAAACGAAGCAGGATATGTTTCGGTTGTTTTACCCGAAGGGTTAACCTCGCCCGTAAGAATTCTTGCAACGGCGATACCGCTTGCCTGTCCGCCGAGACCTGAGTTAAGAAGACCCTTAACTTTGTCGAGCCACGGCATAAGAACTACCGAGCCGCCTGCAAGAACAACTACCGTGTTTGGATTTGCCGCAGCGATTCTTTCAATAAGAGTGTTGTGTGAGAACGGCATATCAATTGAAAGTCTGTCATAACCCTCGCCCTCAAACTCCTCTGTAAGACCTGCAAAAACGATTGCAACGTCGGCGTTCTTTGCAGCAGCCTCAGCCTCTGCAAAGAGTTCTTCGTTAACTTCGTCCTTGCTCTTTTCGTAGCCACGTGCGTATGTAACGTCAACACCGAGTGCCTTGAGGTTGTCGAGTGCGTTGTCAAGTTTTGTAGGATTGATTACTGATGAACCTGCACCCTGAAAACGTGGAGACTCTGCCATTTCGCCGATAACTGCAACCTTTGCACCCTCTTTAAGAGGAAGGATATTACCGTCGTTTTTGAGAAGCTGCATTGAGCCTTCCGCAATACGTGCAGCGATTTCGTGATGCTCGTTGATGTCGAAGTTCCACTCCTTCTCAAGAGCGGGCTTTGACTTAACAATAAGGTCAACTACCGTGTCCACACGCTCGTTGAGAACAGCCTCGTCGAGTTCGCCGCTCTGAACGGCAGCAACAATCTTTTTGGTGTTGAGCGGACCCGATGTAGGCATTTCGAGGTCAGTACCGTTTTCAAGACCTGGAATTCTGTCAACCGATGAACCCCAGTCAGTTACAAACAGTCCTTCAAATCCCCACTCGCCCCTTGCGATTTCCTGCTGGGTGTGACCGTTTTGCGATGCGTAAACGCCGTTGATTTTGTTATATGAGTTCATAACAGTCCACGGCTGCGCCTCTTTGATTGCGATTTCAAATGCAGGAAGATAAGTTTCACGCAGGGTACGCTCGTCAATAATCTCGTCGATTACCATACGGAACGCCTCCTGTGAGTTTGCACAGAAGTGCTTGAGCGATGTGCCTACGCCCATTGACTGAACGCCTTTGATTACAGCGGCAGAACACTTACCTGCAAGATACGGGTCCTCGCTGAAATACTCGAAGTTACGTCCGCATACTGGCGAACGCTTAATGTTCGTACCGGGGCCGAGGATAACGGATACCTTTTCGTTAAGGCACTCTTTACCCATACACTCGCCTGCCTTGTAAAGCAAATCGGGGTCCCACGAACAGCTTGAAGTCGCTGCAGGCGGAAAGCAGGTTGCCGGCACTGAGTTACCGAGTCCGATACCGTTTGAAGTCTTTTTGTCGGTATTCTGCTTACGCAGACCGTGAGGACCGTCGGTTACCATAATTTTAGGGAGTCCGAGTTCGGGTGCCTCTTCAAGATGCCAGTAGTCAAAACCCGACACAAAAGCCGCCTTCTGCTCAAGACTCATTTTTTCCACAATTTCGGGATGTTTCATCAGAATTTTACTCCTTTCAAAATGAAATATTAAAATACATCACATAATAGTATACAATATTATTTGTCATTTGTCACTATTTTTTGTTAAAAAAATTATTAAAGTATATTATATGTGCCCTGCTGAGTTACAACTGTAATATCCGCAACGGCTATACGGCTTATGCCGCCGTGCGTGTCAAAATCCACGTCGGCGTGACCGAGAGCGGTTTCGCTGCCGGTGCCGTCAAAAGAGTCAAAGACCTCCCACAAAAGCCGTGCGGGGTTGGTGGCGTCAACGGATTCCTTTGGCAGAGTTTTAATCATTTTGCCACGGGTGAAGGTTACATCTTTTCCGTCGCAGCTTACCGTAAGACCTGCGGCGTTTGTTGAGTTGACCGTTACAAAAACGGTGCCGCCGCTGAGTTTTACGGTGCATTTAAAACTAAAATCCCCCGTGTGATAGACCGCATCATATGTGAAGGCGGAATCTGTTTCGGGGGATTTCTGATGCGTGCAGGCACACATAACGAGTGCAAGCAGGCATAAAAACGGTATTACTTTTTTCAATATGTATCATCTCGCATAGTTTGGTTTTGTTGCTTAAAAGATGTATGATAACCCAACGCTTAACCCTTAACCCTTAACCCTTGAGTCTTGAGCCTTTGGTCTTGAGTCTAAATAACAGACATTAAAGCACCGAGCAGTTCTGTCATATCGCAAACCGCCGCTCCACGCATACCGAATTTTTGTGCAGCCAAATCTCCGCACAGACCGTGAATATACACGCCTGCACGGGCAGCTTCAAAAACAGACAGTCCCTGTGCGACAAACGAGCCGATTATACCCGCAAGCATATCTCCGCTGCCGCCCATAGCCAATGCAGGATTGCCGGTCATATTTACAAACACGCTGTTTCCGTCCGTTACCACGGTGTTTGCCCCTTTTAATACAAGAACGACATTATTCTCCTTTGCAAAAGTTTTTGCAACATTTATTCTGTCCTTTTGTATCTCGGCAGGCGATTTGCCTATGAGCCTTGCCATCTCGCCGGGATGGGGCGTAAGAACCGTCGGCACTTTAACATCTTTAATAATATTTATGCTCTGACTGATGCAATTTATACCGTCGGCGTCAAGAATTACGGGACATTCTGAATTTTTAAGCACGCCCTCGCAAAGAATACGGGTGTCGTCGTTTACACCTATGCCGCAGCCGAGAACTACTGCGGTTGCCCACTCGGTTTCGGCTTTGAAATCACTTACGGCAGAAGAAGCGAAAGTACCTTCTTCATTTGCTTTAACAGGTCTGAAAATCGGCTGTGTAAGATGTGCAGCGACAAGAGGATAAGCAGGTTCGGGGAGCATCATTTTAACAAGTCCGACGCCGCTTCTTACTGCGGATTTTGCCGCAATTACAGACGCACCGAACATTGTGTAACTGCCGCAGATAGTGAGCAGATGACCAAAGGTGCCTTTGTTGGCATTTTTGTTTATGCGTTTAAAATACGACTTTACGTCGTCTTTGGCGACGGTATTGACGTATTCGTCCTCGTAGCAGTCCTCGGGGATGCCGATATATACGGTGTCGATGTCACCGCAAAAATCATTTGCAGGCGGCAGGATATGTGCCATTTTGAGCGTGGAAATTGCGAGGGTATAATCGGCACGCACGCAGTTTTTACAAGCCTCGCCCGTGGCTGAATCGGTGCCGCTCGGGGTGTCGATTGAAATAACGTTTGCACCGCTTGAATTGACTGAAGCAAATATGCTGTCAAACGGCGGACGTGCCTCGCCGTGAAAACCGATGCCAAACATACAGTCAACAATATAATCGCACACAGTATACTCGTCGGCAAAATCAACAACGGGTACTCTGCTTGAAAGTGCCTCATTATAGTACATAAGCGGCTCGGCGATAGTAGGCTCGCCTGCACACAAAACAATTTTTACATCGGCACCGTACGAGTACAAAAGCCTTGCAATTACAAAGCCGTCGCCTGCGTTTTTACCGCCGCCGCATAGAACGGACACCTGTGCATTTTTGAGCGAATCAGAGTATTTTTCAATAATCTTTTCGGCACAGGCTGTGCCTGCTTTAAGCATAAGTTCCGCCTCGTTATAGTATCTTTCAAAGCAAAACTTTTCAACTTTTCTGATTTGTTCTGTTGTTAAAATTCTCATAATATCACCTTGAGTCTTTGGTCTTTAGTCTTTGGTCTTGAGTCTTTGGTCTTGAGTCTATAAGGAACAGACCATCCCTCCGTCTGCTTCGCAGCCACCTCCCTTTGTCAAGGGAGGCAATAAGGTCAGGATTGTATTGAGTCTGCTCACGCAGTGAGCTCACACTACATATTTAAACTCGATAGTTTCGCCGCCGCTGAGTTGGTACTTGTCGCAGGCGACCATAGGGAATTCGCCATCCACATAGTAAGTCCATCCACTCGTACCGCCGCAGTCTTTTTCGTCAAGATTATTCAGACCCACAACGTACATTCCGTACACTGTCGGCTTCGCCGTCATCTTTATTCCGCATTCACGGCAAACACGCTTAATCACATCGTAAACCGTGTCGCCTTCACGGTATTCAACCGAATAGCCGCTTATAAAATAGCCGCTTTTTGGCACGTAGAACTCGTGACCGTCGGCAAGTTTGTCGAGGTTGTCAAGCACCTCGAGACACTGAATGGTGATTTTGCAGTGCGAAGCGTCCTTCTTCTCCGTCGTGCGTGCCGCCTGCGTTGTGCTGCGTGCGGACGAGGTTGTTGCGTGCTTTGTTGTGCTTTTTGCAGTGGTGCTTTTTGAAGTGTGCGAAGTCTTTTTATTTGCAGTACTGCCTGCCGTAGTGTCGGGTGCGGCAGTGGTTTCTTTTTTCGTTTTGCTGGTGGTGTGCGTTGTAGCCACGGTTTCGCTCTGCTCTTTTTTTGAGGTGCTCTGAACTGTCTGCATTTCGGATATGCTGAACTCCGTAAGAGTCAAATCCTCGGCAGTGACCTTGCTCCCCGCACGTGTGCAGCCAAAAAGCACAGCGACAGCAAGCAGGGCGGCAATAACGGCGATGTATTTATTCTTCATTTAAAATCTCCGAACGCTCTTTTTTCATAGCGGAGTACGCAACCTCAACTGCCTCGTCCGACACAGTGCATCCGAGCTGATAAAGCGGCACGGAACTGAAAATACTTTCGACCACGTCAAGAAGTCTGTTCATATTATCTTCGCCGAGTTTTCTGAGTGTCTGCGAAAAGATGCTGAAAACCGCTTTTTCGGTTGACGCTTTTTCTATATGATTTGTACTGTCACGTTCTATAAAACAAATGCCGCCGAGGGGTACAATTTCGGGTACTGAGCAGTCGTTTTTGCCGCTCCACGGCGTGCCGCAGGCGTATATAACACCGCCGATATTTCTTATTGCGGGCTTGTCGTCGTTAAGGATATACGCGCGCTCGCCGAAATGCCTGAGCCACAAATGAGTGTGGGTTGACTTGCCCACTCCGCTATCGGCTGAAAAGGCATATGCC
>SVQF01000091.1 GCA_015065445.1 Oscillospiraceae bacterium
CAAGCGCAAGGCGTTGCATTCAAGGCAATTCACATAAAAAATAAGGCCGACGCGCAAAATGCGCCGACGCCGATTACCAATTACGCTTTGTTTTTCAACGGAGAATACATAACGAACGAGCAGATGAACGATAAAAGATTTTTGAAGCTTTTAGACCGATAAATTCTGATTTGCGGAGGAGATTATGAGTTTTATATTTGTTGCACTCGGCGGTGCGCTCGGAGCGGTTCTGCGCTACGCAATCAGTTTAATTCCTGTTAAAACGGATTTTCCCGTTCTAACGCTGATAACAAATGTCGTCGGTGCAGTTGCAATCGGTTTCATCGTCGGTTTAGTCAGTGAAAAGGAAAACGTATCACCCAATACTGTGCTGTTTTGGAAAACAGGAGTCTGCGGCGGTTTTACCACGTTTTCAACCTTTTCGCTTGAAGCAATAACGCTTTTTGAAAGCAAAATGTATTTTCTCGGTGGAATATATATAGTGTTAAGCGTAGCGTTTTGTCTGCTTGGAATTTTCTGTGGCAAAAAGCTCGCAACACTAATAGCCTGATAAATTCTGATTTGTAGAGCAGATGAACAGAGCGGCAACTCGGTTGGAAATTTGGTGATTTGAGATTGATGTGGTCAACCTGTGGTCAAAATCGCTTTTTTTGCCAATATTTCCAGGGGTAAGTGAAGGCAAAATCACACCCTTTTCAGTCTATATCCGAACAAATGAAAACGCCCGAAACCAAGGCGTTTGGGTGGTTTCGGGCAAAATGAAAGCCACGCTTAAAGCGTGGCTTTATATGGCTCCCCTTGCCGGGCTCGAACCAGCGACAACTCGGTTAACAGCCGAGTGCTCTACCAACTGAGCTAAAGAGGAATGTTTCACTTTTCAGTGCTTAAATATAATAACAAATAATGCGGTGGATGTCAACAACTTTTTTTATTTTTTCAAAAAAATATCGGGAGGGCAACGCCTCCCGATATTGTGTTTATTTGTTTCTGTAAATAATTGCTTCTCTTTCGGGTCCGTTAGAAACCATTGTGATGTTGCATCCCATCTCGTTTTCGATGAATTCAACATAGTCACGTGTTTCCTGCGGGAGTTCGTCGTAGTTTTTGATTCCTCTTATGTCGCAGTGCCAGCCCTTGAAAGTTTTAAGCACGGGCTTTGCCTTCTTGAGAAGAGGAGTGGTCGGGAAGTCCTTGGTAACTTCGCCGTCAATTTCGTAACCTACGCAAACCTTGATTTCTTCAAGATATGACAGGCAGTCGAGTGCGGTCATTACAACCTGAGTTGCACCCTGGCATTCAATACCGTAGCGTGACGCAACGCAGTCGAACCAGCCAACACGGCGCGGTCTGCCCGTTGTAGCACCAAATTCGCCCTTGTCGCCGCCGTGGATACGCAGTTCCTGAGCCTCATCGCCAAAGATTTCGCTAACAAACTCGCCTGCACCTACAGCTGATGAGTAAGCCTTTGTAACTACTACTATATCCTCAATTTTGTGAGGCGGAATTCCTGCACCTACTGCACCGTAACCGGCAAGCGTTGACGATGATGTAACCATAGGATAAATACCGAAATCAGGGTCTTTAAGCGTGCCGAGCTGACCTTCAAGAAGAATGTTTTTGCCTTCTTTGATTGCGTTTGAAAGGTATGTGTGCGTGTCGCAAACGTACGGAGCAATCTTCTCTTTATACTCCATACAGGTTGCAAAAAGTTCATCCTCGTCAAGCAGCGGCTTGTGATAAACGTGTTCAAGAGTCAGGTTCTTGAGCGTGCAGATATTCTTGAGCTTTGCTCTTAAAACTTCTTCGTCAAACAGTTCGTTAACCTGAATACCGATTTTGCTGTATTTGTCTGAGAAAAACGGAGCGATGCCGCTTTTGGTTGAGCCAAATGCGTTTTTGCCGAGACGTTCCTCCTCATACTCGTCAAGCAGAATGTGATAAGGCATAAGAATCTGTGCTCTTTCACTTACAAGAAGATGGGGATTGAGTCCTGCCTTCTTAACCTGCTCAAGTTCGTTGATAAACTTGTTGATGTCAAGTGCTACACCGTTGCCGATAATACAGGTGGTGTGGTCGTAGCACACGCCTGACGGCATAAGATGAAGTGCAAATCTGCCGTGTTCATTAATAATTGTGTGGCCTGCGTTTGCACCGCCCTGAAAGCGTATAACTATGTCGCTCTGTTCGGCGAACATATCTGTGATTTTTCCTTTGCCTTCGTCGCCCCAGTTGGCGCCGACTATTGCACGAACCATAATATTTGTCTCCTTAAAAATCTGTTGGTAAAGCAATTCGACGGGCGACTTCCCGTCGTGCGGTGCCCTGAATTTTGTTCGTTACATAAATGTATCTCCAAAATTCAGACCGCTGCGAAACTCTTATTGCTCCCTTCATCTGCCACTGGCAGCGGTCGCAAACGAGTCATCGCCCCAGTTGGCGCCGACTATTGCACGAACCATAATAAAATCTCCTATCCTTATTGCCTCCCTTGTGCAAAGGGAGGTGGCTGCCGCCCGGCAGTCGGAGGGATTGTCGGTTTGTTTTACAACCCCTCAGTCTCGTCGTTATACTCCTCGAAGCCCCCTTACACAGGGGAACCAAATTATATTAGTGATGGAACAGGCGGATACCTGTCATTGTCATAGCAATTCCGTACTTGTCGCAGCACTCGATAACCTGCTCGTCTCTTACAGAACCGCCGGGCTGAGCGATGTACTTAACGCCCGACTTGACGGCACGTTCGATGTTGTCTTCAAACGGGAAGAACGCATCTGAACCGAGGGCAACGTTGTCCATCTTCTTGTGCCACTCTGCCTTTTCTTCAGCAGTGAACGGCTCGGGACGCTCGGTGAAGTATCTCTGCCAAACGCCGTCTTTAAGAAGTTCGTCATAATCGTCGCTGATATAAAGGTCGATTGCGTTGTCTGCGTCGCACTTTCTGATTCCGTCAATAAACGGGAGGTTGAGCACTTTTTCGTTTCTTCTGAGCCACAGCATATCTGCCTTGTTGCCTGCCATACGTGTGCAGAGAATTCTGCTCTGCTGACCTGCACCGACACCGAGAGTCTGTCCGCCCTGTGCGTAAACAACCGAATTTGACTGAGTGTATTTAAGTGTAATCATCGAAATTAGGAGGTCGATTTTTGCGATTTCTGGAATATTCTTTACCTTGGTCGGCATATCGTCAAACAGCGACATCGTGATTTTTGCGTTGTTGCGTTTTTGCTCAAACTTAATGCCGAAAACCTGCTTGGTCTCCATTTCCTCGGGTACGTAATTCGGGTCCATCCTGATTACAAGGAAATTGCCACGACGTTTGCTCTTTAAAATTTCGAGTGCCTCGTCAGTGTAATCGGGAGCGATAATACCGTCCGAAACTTCTTTTTGCAGGAAGGTTGCAACAGATGCGTCGCAAGTATCCGAAAGTGCCGCAAAGTCGCCGAACGAAGACTGACGGTCGCAACTTCTTGCTCTTACGTAAGCCTCGGCAATAGGCGAAAGTTCAAGTCCGTCAGGCACCATACAAACCTTGCGGTCAATGTCTGAAAGGGGCTGAGCCACTGCTGCACCTGCAGGCGACACGTGTTTGAACGACGCTGCACTCGGCAGTCCCGTTGCCTCTTTAAGTTCTTTTACAAGCTGCCACGAGTTGAATGCGTCAAGCAGATTGATGTAGCCTGCCGCACCGTTGAGAATCTCAAACGGCAGCTCTTTGCCGTCCATATGAATTTTTGCGGGGTTCTGATTCGGATTGCATCCGTATTTGAGTTTGTATTCGGTCATCCTTACGTCCTCCATAGTGATTTGTAAATTTCAACTATATTATTTTACAATACTTGATTGAAAAATGCAAGATTACATATTATAATAAACAACAAAGCAGGTGAAAAAATGACAGGAATTTTAGTGGTTAACGCATATCTTTCGGGCGAAAAGTTTGACACCTTGCACAAGCATTTGGTCAGCACCGCCGAAAGTATGGATATTTTGCTGAAAATAAAAAATAATGAAGAAATGATTTTTTACAGCGGCGACGCAGATTTTGTTCTGTTCTGGGATAAGGACACTAATCTTGCAAAGCTGCTTGAAAACAGGGGATACAGGGTGTTTAACTCCGCCCGTTCAATAGAACTGTGCGACGACAAAGCTAAAACGTATCTGGCACTCTGCGGCGTTGTAAAGCAACCAAAAACAATAATTGCACCGCTTTCGTTTTTTGATGCGGATTACAGCCGATTTGTACGCAGGGCTGCAGAAAAACTCGGGTTGCCTCTCGTTTTTAAAGAGTGCTGCGGTTCGTTTGGCGAGCAGGTTTTTCTGTGCAACAGCATTGACGATATAATGAGCCATATAGGCACCAGACCGTTCTTGCTGCAGGAGTTTATTGAAGAGTCGGCGGGCGAGGACATACGCCTTGAAATTGTTGACGGCAGATGTGTGGCTGCTATGAAACGGACTAACAAAAAAGACTTTCGCTCAAACATCACAAACGGCGGCACGGCAGAGCCTTACACCCCTTCAGACGCCGAAACCGAACTTGCCGTCACAGCCTGCAAAACGCTCGGGCTTACCTTCGGCGGAGTTGATGTTTTAAAGGGCGGATATGTGTGCGAAGTAAACTCAAACGCACATATTATTAATTTGCTCGCCGCTACGGGCGTTGACGTGGCAAAAGATATTTTTAACGCAATAATCAATAAATGTAAATAAAGGAGTAATTATGGACGGACAAACAATTCAGACAACAATATACGTCGGACTTAACGACGCCGAAACCGGAGTGCAGAAATTCGACACCGCAAAATACGTTTCAATTCTCAAAAACGTATGTTATAACTTCGGCGTTGCCTTTTCGGTACACAGAATTGAGGGCGGCTATTTTCACGAAAACGGAACATATGTTGAGGAAACTACTCTTGCCCTGCTGCTTATGGATACGCCCGAGGACAAAGTGATTGAGATTGCAAAGGACCTTTGTGCGTTCTTCCATCAGGAGAGCGTTATGGTAACGTCTTCGCCGTGTTCTGTAGTATTTGTAAAAGAAGATGTGTGGGACAAAGAATAATGAAAACGGTTCTGGTTTATTCTGAAGCGGAGGCTCAGCGTAATGCCTTTGCCGTTCGGAAATTCCGAAACGAACTCGGTGCAGAGCCCGTAACACCCGATTACAGAGGTGCGGCGGATTTTGTGATTAACCGCTCAAACGACTTTAAGGTTGCTGAGTTTTACGAGGCAAGGGGGGTCAGAGTCTTTAATCCCTCTGCCTTTTCACGTCTTGCAAACGACAAGCAGGCGGCATATGATTTTATGGAAAATAACGGCATACAGATTATGCCCACACGCTATACGGGCGTGCCTTTTGTTAAAAAGCCCCGTGACGGTCACGGCGGAAGAGGCGTTGTGATGTGCCGCAGTACCGATGAGTACGACGGCAGTATGGTCTGCCAGAAACCTGCGTCAGACCTCGGACGTGACCTGCGTGTGTGGATACTCGGCGGCAAAATAAGGGCTGCGATGCTGAGGGTAAGCAACACCGATTTTCGCTCGAATTTCTGTCTTGGCGGCGAGGCTGTGCCTTACGAACTCAGTAGCGGCGAAACAGCCCTTATAAACAAAATAACCGCCCTTGTAAAAGGCGATTATTACGGAATTGATTTTGTTTTTGACGGCGGCAAAGCCGTGTTTAACGAACTCGAGGACGCAGTTGGTGCAAGAATGTTATACGCCAAAACGGATATAGACATTCTCGGTGAATACTGTGACTACATACGCTCTTTTTTCTGAGCTTCAAAGTACGCCCAACCTCCGTCCGTGCGGTAGGAGTTTACGTCAAAAAGCTCTTTTAGTTCGGTACGGAAACTGTCATACGGTTTAAGGCAGGCAAAAAAGCTGCCGCCCGACTTCAGCACTCTGTGAATTTCGCAAAGTGCTTTTTTGCTGTTTTCAAACTTGTGCAGTGCGTTTATGCTGATTACTGCGTCATATGTGCAGTCGCCTTCGCTTGCCAAACCTGTTTCGTCTGCGGTACGTATTTCATCTGCCGCAATACCTGTTTTGTATTCGGGAACGAGCAAAACTTTTTTAAAAGTGTTTGCAGGTATTGAACTGAGCGTGTTTTCAATAATTTTCTTTTTCATTTTATCACCAAAAATATTATATCAATTTGAATATAGTTTGTAAATGTTAATGTAGACATTTTGCAGTGAATATATTATAATATAATGAATGAAAGTTTAGGAGATACATATTTTATGGATATAGTTGTACTTGCAGGCGGCACCAGTACCGAGCGTGACGTGTCGCTGATAACGGGCAAAAATGTTACTAAGGCACTCAGAAGATGCGGCCACAGGGCAACGCTTCTTGATGTTTTTATGGGATACAGCGGCAACCCCGACGTATTTTTTGACACCGACGGAATTGACGAAACTCTTAAAATCAGCGAAACCGACCCTGACATTGAAGGTATTATGAAGTCCCGTAAGGGCGACGCCAAAGGACTTTTCGGCGAAAATGTTATCTCGCTGTGCAAGGCTGCGGATATTGTTTTTGTGGCACTTCACGGTGAGGACGGCGAGGACGGCAAAGTGCAGGCGACCTTTGACCTTATGGGCATTAAGTATACGGGTTCGGGCAGTTTCGGCTCGGCTCTTGCGATGAACAAGTACTATGCAAAGCAACTTATGGACACCCACGGAATTAAGAACGCAAAGTACATTGTTACAAAAAGCGGCGACGACATTCCTGCGTTTCCGCTGCCGTGCGTTATCAAGCCGTTTTCGGGTGGCTCAAGCGTAGGCGTTTCTATAGTAACCGAGTCGGCGGAGTACGAAAACGCCATTAAACAGGCTGCGAAGTACGAAAGCGATATTATTATTGAAGAATATATAAAGGGCAGGGAGTTCTCGCTCGGCATTGTGGGCGGCGAGGCACTTCCTCCGATTGAGATAATTCCGAAAGAAGGCTTTTACGACTACAAAAACAAGTATCAGGAGGGTATGACTGTAGAAATCTGCCCTGCCGAGCTTGACAGGACGCTGACTGAAAAAATGCAGAAAAACGCCAAGCAGGTGTTTGAAGCTCTGGACCTTGAAGTTTACGGCAGAATTGACTTTATTCTCAAAGAGGACACTGAGGACTTTTACTGTCTCGAGGCAAACTCGCTGCCCGGTATGAC
>SVQF01000092.1 GCA_015065445.1 Oscillospiraceae bacterium
CGCCGTGTAAATCGTCAAATATTTTCTGTGCCTCATCAGGCAGGTTGACAAGGCTGCCGCCTTTTACGGGTTCCATTACTATAACCGGTTTGCCGTATTCTTTGCAGAGTTCATAGCACTTTCTGCTCTGAACAGCTGCGTCATTATAATCCACATAGTTAAACTGAATCTGCACAACCTCAATCTCAGGATAATCGTCAAGGATTTCCTTTAGAACATCGGCGGTATCGTGAAAAGAGATACCGAAGTGCTTGATTTTACCTTCGGCTTTCAACTCAAGTGCTGTTTCGTATGCCTTGCAGCGTTTGAATTTAGGATAATTTTCCGCACCCTGAGCGTGCATTAAGTAATAATCAAAATACTCTACGCCGCACCACTCAAGCTGTTTTTCAAAGAAAGGACGGATGTCCTCCTGCGTTTTAAAATACGGGTCCGTCAGCTTATCGGTAATTGTGTAGGCTTCTCTCGGATAGCGTGAAGTAAGGCATTCTTTAAGTGCTGTTTCGCTCATGCCGTTATGGTAGCCGTGGGCTGTGTCAAAATATGTGAAGCCGTTTTCGATGAATTTATCTACCATAACAGAAAACTGATTCGTATCAATTTTCCCATCCTTCATCGGTAAACGCATACAGCCGAAGCCAAATTTTTTATCTGATAGTTTCATTTTTTCTTTTTCCTTTCAGTAGGGTTAGAACAGCGTAGCCAATCACGGCAAACATACCGCCGATAAATATGTATTTTACTAAAAATAGAGCAAGTCCGCCTTTGGTATCAAAAAACACAAACTGATTGACGAGCAGCATATATTTATAAATCCCCTCGTGTACAAAAGCGATAAGTCCTGCAATAAACACGGTGCAAAGTGCTGATATTATTACGGGCTTTTTTGTTTTCATCGACTTTTTGAGCATTATATCAAGATGAAAGCCGATGTGGATATTCATCAGTGCAAAGCCCCAGTAAGCACCGAGCAGGTGCACCGTTCTGCCAAGCGAGGACAGGCTGCTCAGACCGAGGAAGGTAAACACATATTTTGAAATCGGCAGAACACTTGCCATCATCAGCAGCATGATAGCCAGAAGCAGTAAATCAACCGTAATTTTCAGAACCTTTTCCGGTGTGTGCTTTCCTTTAAACAGTGCCTTTGTGTAGCTTCTGACAAAAATATGATGCACAATGAACAGCACAAAAAAGGCAATACCTGTTATCTCGTGCAGCAGTTCTCCTGCCAAACTGTATGACATCTGCAAAAGCAGAAGCACCGTCATTAAAACATCAACGGCTATCTGTGCTTTTCGTTTGCTATTTGATTTCATTCAGCCACTCCTCAACCTCGGATAGTGCCTTATCCTGTTCGTTTTGTGCAGTTGTGCCCGCAATCGCAAGAAGATCATCACTAACCGCCGCATCCGGAATTGTCTTGGCAATATTCCCAGCCGTTCCTGCGTCGCCGCTGCCTGCGTGCGTGCAGAAGGCGTAAACAGTCTTGCCGCTGAAATTGTTATTTTCAAGGAAGGAGTAAACAATCATCGGAAGATCACCCCACCAGATAGGATAGCCGAGATACACTGTATCATAAGACGAAAGGTTAATATTGCCTTTGTATTCGGGACGGGCATTATCTGCCTGCTCCTTTTTTGCGTAGTCGTTTAAATCGTCATAGGACAAATCGTAGCGGCTGTCCGTCGGCTCAATTTCAAAAAGGTCGGCACCTGTTTTGTCCGCTATCATTTCAGCAACAATTTTTGTGTTACCCTTTTCAATCGTACCGACGCCGTACTGCTCGCCTGCACGGGAGAAGTAAATAACAACGGCTTTATGTTCGCCTGTCGGCTCGGTTTCTGCACCGCTTGTTTCAGTCGTAGTCTGCGTTGCGTCAGGCGTCGTTGTTTCTGCTTCGCTACCTGTTTTGGCACAGGCGGATAAAGCAAATAATAAAGATAGTATCAAAATAACGGAAATTATCTTTTTCATACAAGATTCTCCTTTGCCCATTTTGTAACGGTTTCTTTCGATTTTTCAGCGTCGGCACCGTGAACGGCAAGACCTGTGCCTACAGTCGCACCGCTGCAGTATTTTTTCAGTGCTGCAGGAGCACCTGCAAGTCCGCTGCCTTCGTGTGTCATAATCGGGAATACGTTTTTATTTGTAAAATCAAGCTTTTCCAGTTGCGTAAAAATCGCCATCGGGTAAGTACCCCACCAGCACGGACCGGCAACAACGATGTTGTCGTATTGGCTAATGTCGTCAATATAATTTTTAAGCTCGGGACGTTCATTACGGTTGAGTTCAGCTTTTGCTTCTTCAATGCAAGTCATATATGACGCATCATATTCTTTTACTGTGTCAACTTCAAATAAATCTGCTCCAACAGCGTCACGGATAAACTCTGCCACGATTTCCGTGTTGCCTTTAGCAATGCTACGGATAGCACCGTTGACATAGTTTTCGCCTTTTCTCGAATAATAGATAACCAAAGTCTTCATTTTTTTCATCCTTTCGTTTTTTCTGAGTCGTAAATTAAATCGTGTGCTTATTATAACACGTTACTATTAAAAAGTACAGATTATAACTAATAGCATTGACTTTTGAGCCATAAACGTTTAAAATATGAAATATAGAATTTATAAGGAGTAAACTTTATGAAATCAGATGTTATTCATATTTCAAGTGACGGAACAGGCATTGCCGAAGCTTTAAAACAAGCCGAAGCAGTTGCTGTTTACAAATCGCTTCCTCAAAAGAAATCTGTTCATCTATTGATTCTGGCAGAGGAAATGACAGGAATGATAAAAGCAATTACAGGCGAACTTGCTGCAGACTTCTGGATAGAAACAGTTGAAGATGTATTTCAGTTACATCTTAAAACCAATACCGCTATGAATTCTGAAAAAAGAGAAAAACTGCTCGCAGTTTCAACAAGCGGCAAAAATGAAACAAAGGGCTTTATGTCCAAGGTAAAATCAGCTTTTGAATCTGTAATCGGCTCAATGGAGAGAAATTATGCCGACGCAGTCGGTTTAGGTCTCGTGGAAACAAGCGGCGTAGTATTTTCCGAATGGACTCTCACCCAGTACAAAAAAATCGCCAAGGGCGACGACTGGGACGAACTTGAGCGTTCTGTTGTTGCAAACCTTGCTGATGAAGTAAAGGTATGTATTAACGGTTCAGATGTTGAATTAATAATCGAAAAGAAAATGTAATAATAATTTTAATTAATGGAGAAATAATTATGACAATTAACAGAATCAAAAATGGAAGCGAACTCACCCTTGCAGTTGACGGCAGACTCGAAACAACAACAGCACCCGAACTTGAAACAGTAGTTAAAACAGAGATTGACGATGTTACTTCACTTATCTTTGACTTCTCAAAGCTTGAGTACATTTCATCCGCAGGATTAAGAGTGTTGCTTTCTGCTCAGAAGATTATGAATAAGCAGGGAACAATGAAGGTTATCGGTGCAAATGATATTGTAAAAGAAATTTTTGAAGTTACAGGATTTTCTGACATTCTTACTATCGAATAATTCAAAACGGAAACCGCTTTAGGCGAGGTGCGGTAACGAAGGATAGGTTTTGACTTTGTCCTTTTGTCCCTAAAAGCATTAAAAATTTCCTGAATACGCAAGTATGCAGGGAATTTTATAATTCCTTTATGGACTAAAACTACTTTGTCAAAACTGCTTCGCATCCTAAAATCAGTAGATTTTTTGTCAGAACAAAGCACAAATGTCCATTTGGGCTGTCGCCCTAATGGACATTTTAATACAGTTATGACGGAAAAGATACGATTTTAGGACTAATCTTCGTTATCGCACCTCGCCTTTATCAGCGGTTTTCTTGTTTAAGTGAGCATCAGGGAGGCATAGTATGGCATCGAGTAAGGAGTATCTTGATTTTGTTCTTGAGCAGTTATCCGATCTTGACGGCATAACTCACAGAGCAATGATGGGTGAGTACATAATTTATTATTGCGATAAAGTTATCGGCGGTATATACGACGACCGTTTCTTAGTCAAGAACACAAAAACGGCGTCGCTGATTATTCCCGACGCACCTCACGAACTCCCGTATGAAGGTGCTAAAGAAATGCTGCTCGCTGACATAGATAACCGTGAACTGATAAATATGCTGATTCCGGCAATAGCGGATGATTTACCTGACAAGAAATAAGTATTAATTGTATAAATAAAAGCACCCCCGTTGCAATTGATTGCATCGGGGGTGCTCTGTATAATTTTATTTCAATCTTACTATTTGTATAACAATTATATAATACATATAAGTTGATGTCACCGGCATTTGTGTCAGCATTGATATAAATATCATTCAATTTTTATTAAATGTATATTGACTTTTTGCATAGTTAGTGGTAACATAGTCAGGAAGATTGATAAATCTTTAACAATGTTAATATTCGGAGGTATTTGAAATGGCAAGATTTACGTTGCCCCGTGACGTTTATCACGGCGAAAACGCTCTTGAAGCACTCAAAAGTTTTAAGGGTAAAAAAGCAATTATTTGTGTTGGCGGCGGTTCAATGAAACGCTTTGGTTTCCTTGACAAAGCACAGGCTTATCTTGAAGAGGCCGGTATGGAAGTTAAGATTTTTGACGGTATTGAACCCGACCCGTCAGTAGATACAGTTATGCGTGGTGCAGAAGTTATGCTCGACTTTGAGCCGGACTGGATTGTTGCAATCGGCGGCGGTTCACCAATCGACGCAGCAAAGGCTATGTGGATTAAGTACGAATATCCGGACTGCACTTTCGAGGATATGTGTAAGGTATTCGGTATTCCGGAACTTCGCAAAAAGGCTCACTTCTGTGCAGTTTCATCAACATCGGGCACAGCAACAGAGGTTACTGCATTTTCAATCATCACTGATTACAAAAAGGGCATCAAATATCCTATCGCTGACTTCGAGATTACTCCCGACGTTGCAATCGTTGACCCGGCACTCGCACAGACAATGCCTCAGAAGTTGGTTGCACACACAGGTATGGACGCAATGACACACGCTGTTGAGGCTTATGTTTCAACCGCAAACTGTGACTATACAGACCCGCTTGCAATTCACGCTATCGAAATGATTATGAACGACCTCGTTCCTTCTTACAACGGCGACAAAGACGCACGTGACCGTATGCACAATGCACAGTGCCTTGCCGGTATGGCATTCTCAAATGCACTTCTCGGTATTGTTCACTCAATGGCTCACAAAACAGGTGCAATCTTTGCTGACTACGGTGCACATATCATCCACGGTGCTGCAAATGCTATGTATCTTCCAAAGGTAATCGCATTTAACGCAAAGGACGAAACTGCTAAAAAGAGATACGGCGTTATCGTTGATTATATGGGCATTGCAGACAAGAATGCAACAGACGACGAAAAAGTTGCTACTCTTATCGCATACCTCAGAAAGATGAACGACGATCTCAACATTCCTCACTGCATCAAGAACTACGGTGCAGACAGCTATCCGACAGAGCAGGGATTTGTTCCTGAGGAAGTATTCCTTGAAAGACTTCACGACATCGCAGTTAACGCAATTGGCGATGCTTGCACAGGCTCAAATCCACGTCAGCCTTCTGTTGAAGAGATGGAAAAACTTCTCAAGTGCTGCTACTATGACACCGAGGTTGATTTCTAAACAACATAATTCAAAACAAAAAAGGATAAGTAAGTACTTATCCTTTTTTGTTTTATGACTTGTTTATGTATATTGTGTATGATATAATTTAATTATAGAATTTGTATTTATAAACAGGGGGAGTGTTTATGGAGGATATTACTTCAGTAAAAGAGCAGATTTGTGATGTCTGTCACAAGATGTGGCAACTTGGCTGGGTCGCTGCCAACGACGGAAATGTCAGCGTCAAACTCAGCGACGGCAGAATTATTGCCACACCCACAGGTATGAGCAAGTCGTTTATTACGCCTGAAAAGCTTATTATACTCGACTCTGAAGGTAATGTGATTGAAGCTGCCGAAGGACTGCGTCCGTCAAGCGAGATTAAAATGCATCTTCGCTGCTACGACAAAAGGGACGACGTAATGAGCGTTATTCACGCACATCCGCCGGGAGCAACAGGATTTGCCGTTGCTCATAAGGCGATGGATATGTATAATATGATTGAAGATGTTGCGGTAATCGGTTCCGTTCCGCTTACTCCGTACGGTACGCCTTCAACCGTAGAAGTGCCTGACGCCATTGAACCGTATCTTGAAGAACACGACGTTATGCTCCTTGAAAACCACGGGGCTTTGGCTGTCGGCAGTGACGTTATCACTGCGTTTTACAGAATGGAAAGTCTTGAACTCTGGGCAAAAATCACCATAAATGCAGTAATTCTCGGCGGCAGTTACGATATCAGCAATAAAAATATCCAAAAACTTATCGACCTCAGAGGTTATTACAAAGTAACAGGCAGACACCCCGGGCATAAGGTGTTTAACCCTGATGACAACAAACTTCACAAAAAGGATTGATAATATGTCAAGCGTATTAGCATTTGATTTCGGTGCTTCGAGTTGCAGAGCCATTAAGGCTGAGTTTGACGGTACAAAGATTTCGTATTCTGAAGTTCACAGATTTGATAATATCCCGCTTGAGAACGATGGCACAGTGCGTCATAACACAGCGATGATACTTGCCGAAATAAAAAAAGCAATATCACTTGCAGGCAATGTCGATTCACTTGCTTTTGACACATGGGGAGTTGATTACGCACTGCTTGACAAAAACGGTAATCTCATTAACGAGCCGTTTCATTATCGGGATTTAAGAACTGCAGATGTTCTTAAAAGGGCAGAGGGCGTTATGCCTCTGTCACAGCTGTATCAAAAGACGGGCAATCAGATAATGAACATAAACACGCTCTTTCAGTTATTATGTGACGGAGAAATCAAAAACGCCGATAAACTTCTGTTTATGCCCGATTACTTTGCCTACCTGCTATGCGGTAACGCAGTCTGCGAAAGGACTATTGCCTCAACGTCACAGATGCTCAGCCCCCTTACAAAGAAGTGGGAAACCGAGGTGCTTAGAGATTTCGATATTCCTGAAAACGTATTTGCCCCGCTAACCGACAGTTCAACAGTATGCGGCGAATATAACGGTATTAAGGTAAT
>SVQF01000093.1 GCA_015065445.1 Oscillospiraceae bacterium
ATCAAGACTTGATTTGCGAAGAAACTTTCCGACTTTGGTTATGTACTGTTCAGGATTGTCAAGCTGATGCGTCGGCATATCGTGAGGAGTTGACATTTTCATCGAACGGAATTTGTGTAGTATGAATGTTCCCTTCCCTTTGGCAACTCTTTCCTGCGTGAACAGTGCAGGACCGGGATCATCAATTTTAATTGCAATAATGATAATAACATAGAGCCATGAAAGAACAATCAGTGCCGCAAATGACAAGATAACATCTATTATTCTTTTAAAAAAGCGTTCGTACATATAAAAACCTCATCATCACGGTATAACAAAACTCAAAGTCCTCTATTATCCATATAATTATATTATAATATCTAATATAAGTCAATTACTTTTATTAATAATTTGTTCAAAATTTGTTTTTTCGGCTAATTTCACAATAATATTGACAATTTATAAACAATACTGACAAATCCATAAAAAAACAGCCAGCAAACCTGCTGACTGTGAACTTTTAATTTATTTCAAACCCATTTGCTTTAAGGTCGTTCTTGTAAATCTTGAGGAATGCCTTTCCACCCTCTTCGCTCATATGGTCACTGTTATTGTAATAAGCAGTATTGTCAACAAGTCGGGCATCATCTGAGTAATTTATATACAGTATTCCTGTACTTTTAATAACCTTGTTGATATTTGAAAAATAGTAGAAATCAAGTTCCTCTTTTGAAAACTCACTCGTTAAAGCAGAGTATACAGGAATAGTAATCAAAACAGGTTTAAATCCGTTATCTTTACAATAGTTAATCATATCTATAAGCAAATCTGTGTTGGCATCAATATAATGCTTTCCTACAACCATTCTGCCGGAACGCCAACTTTCTGAACGTGAAGCGGCGTGCTGTCTGAGTTGGTCCGCTTTTGCAGCGTCCTCCTGTGCTGTCAGTTCGTTATCTTCGGCATATGCCACGATATCACCGCTAACATTGGCTGCGATTGATTTTGCATTAATTAATGCCTGCTCAGGGTCGTCCATAAAATTCTCGGAATTGATATCCTGGTCGCCGATTAAATCTTTAAACAAAAACTCAATACTTCTTAAAACAGGCACATACTTAGTGTTAATCAACGTTTCATAACTGAAATCTCTGATATACTGTTTGTCAAGGTATGTATAATACCTTTTCTGAGATGGTTCTTCGGTAGACAAACAAAACGAAAAATATGACACGGGAATTGTAACAATACAGCCTTTTGACAAATGGTCGGAAAACTGCTTCAGCGTCATATAATCGTGATAAATGTCTTCACCTGACAGTGCAAAGTTATACGATGATTTGTCATTTTCGTCATAACGAAAAGCAGCCAGTCCGTGACTCGTTCCGAAATTGGCAAAAGTTATATCGTATGGAACATCGTTAAATCTTTGTACTTCGCCGTATACATCAGTATAGTAATAGCCGTGAACATACTTGATATTTGCAATACCAATAAGAATAGCAACTAAACATACAATATACGCAAATCGTGCGAAAAATCTTAAATTCTCTTTCATATTAACTCACATTACTGTTTAAAACTGGAAATAAATAAAGTCCTGAACATCTGCTCTTGCAGCAAGAAGAATGTATGTGACAATGACAACATAAATTAAAGTTCTTGTTTTCTTGGTTTGTTCAGTAAAGATTTTGTTTATCGACCACTTTTTGTCAATAAACGAAGCAAGAAGAAATACAGGAAGCGTTAAAAGAAGTCTGTACACTTCTGCACGGGTGTCAAACATAAGTTTAAGCATAGTGTACACACCGCTTGCAGATAAATCCTGAATATTGAAGAGGTTAGCTATTACATACAAGGCGTCATGCATCGTGTTGGCTCTGAAGAAAATCCAGCCAAAGCAAACAAGACAAAAAGTAATAAGCATCTTAAGTAACGTACGCACTTTGGGTACACGTTCAAGTTTTGTGACACAAGCCATTTTATCGAAAAATCCTTTTGTATATCTTTCGATAATCTGGAGTACTGCGTGAAATCCGCCCCACGCAATAAACGTCCAGTTGGCACCGTGCCAGAGTCCGCTAACAAGGAATGTTATAAGCAGGTTAAGACTTGTTCTATGCTTACCCTTTCTATTGCCTCCAAGCGGAATATATACGTAATCTTTAAACCATGTAGAAAGTGAGATATGCCATCTCTGCCAGAATTCTTTGATAGACGTTGAGAAATAAGGATGGTCAAAGTTCACCATCAACCTGAATCCCATAATTCTGGCACAACCACGTGCGATATCGCTGTATCCCGAAAAGTCGCAGAATATCTGAATCGTAAATAGGAACGTTGCAAAAATCAACGGCAAACCTTTGAATTCTTCAACATTATTGTACACTCGGTTAACTGCGACGCAAACAGTGTCGGCAATAACGATTTTTTTGAAGAACCCCCAAAGCATAAGACGAAGTCCGGACGCAGTACGAACAGGTGAAAAAGTGTGCTTTTCTTCAAACTGCGGAATAAGATTGTAGCTGCGTTCAATCGGTCCGGCAACAAGCTGCGGGAAAAACGAAACAAAAAGAGCGTACTTGCCGAAATTCTTTTGTACGGGTGTCTTCTTTCGGTACACGTCAACACAGTATCCGATAGCCTGAAACGTATAGAAGGATATTCCAACCGGTAAAACCAGTGATAAATGCATCTCGCCGTATTTAATACCGAGAGCGTCCCAGAGCGAATGAATTGTGTCCATAAAGAAATTGAAGTATTTGAACACAAAAAGGATACTCAGATTAACAGCAATACCCACGCCCAAAAAAGCTTTACGCTTTTTGTTATCTGAATTTTTATCAACTGCAAGACCCGTAAGCCAGGTAACAGTAGTGGAAAACAGCAGCAAAAGTGCATAAGCGGCATTCCATCCCATATAGAATACATAGCTTGATACTAAAAGCCATACCCATCTGAATTTATGCGGTATAACAAAGTACACAAGGCATACTATGGGAAAGAAACATAAAAATTCTAATGAATTAAATAACATTTACTTCTCCTGAAACATTTTATTCCTTATAAAATATAGCATTTAAGTACTTTTAAGTCAATAGTATAAATTAAAAGCACCGCATTTTGCGGTGCTTCAGACGTTATGTTAAACGTGAATTGGGTGAATTGCGAAAATCATTAATGTTGCAATTGTAAGAACTATTACTGTTGCAGGAGCAAGTTTAGCACAGTATTTGCCCCAGCTGATGCTGTAACCTTCTTTCTGTGCAACCGAAATGCCTACAACGTTTGCAGACGCACCGATAGGCGTTGCTGAGCCACCGATGTCGGTACCGATTGAAAGAGACCACGCAAGTGTATCGAGCGGTACAATGTTTGAAAGACCTGAAATAACAGGAATCATTGTTGCAGCAAATGGAATGTTGTCTACAAACGCACTTGCAATTGCGGAAATCCAGATAACAATAATTACAATCAGCACAGGGCTGCCGCCGCTGATGTGTTCAATAAAGTTTGCAATAAGAACAAGTACTTCTGTCTGCTCAAGACCGCCTACAACAACAAACAGTCCAATAAAGAACAGAAGAGTTTTGTAGTCAACTTTTTTAAGCATTTCAGGTACGTGTTTAGGTGCGGTAATAAGAGTGACAGCTGCAATAAATACACCTATTGTTGCAACTGTAAGGTGAGTATTTGCGTGTGTAACAAGCAAAACAACTGCACAGCCGAAAATAATACAGCTTACAATAAATCCGGTTTTATCTGTGATTGCACTCTTTGGGTCGGGCATTTCTGACGGGTCAAACTCGCCGTTACTTTTTAAATCTTTTTTATATACAAGGTAGAAGTAAAATACAATTACAACAAGGCATATTCCGGCAATTGCACCTGTGTTTGTAAGGAAATCGCTGAAAGAATAGCCGAGTGCCGTACCGATAATAATGTTTGGCGGGTCGCCGCACATTGTAGCAGAACCGCCGAGGTTGGCACAGAATACCTCTGAGAGTATCATAGGAATAGGGTTGAACTTAAGCAGTTTTGCAAGTTCTATGGTTACTGCTGCGAGGAAAAGGATAACAGTGATGCTGTCTATAAACATTGAAAGTACTGCCGACAGTACCATAAACACAATAAAAATTGGAATAACTTTATATTTTACTGTTTTGGCAAGAAGCATACACAGCCAGCGGAAAAATCCAACACGAGCCATACCCTCTACCATTACCATCATTCCGCCGATAAATATAATTGTTGCCCAGTTAATTCCTGAAGAAGAGCCCTCGCCTTCGCCTGCCTGATACCAAAAATCAAGCGTAGCAAAACTTTTGAAATTAAGAGTTTCGAGTATAGCGTCAAAACTGTGCATACAAATGCCGAAAACTACAATCAGAGTTAACACACCTGCACCAAGAGTCACTATATGACGGGGAATTTTTTCTGAAATAATCAGACCGAACATAGCAACAAATATTGCAACAGCACAAATCTGAGATGCTAAAGTCACCATTTTTACCACTCCTTTTAGAATGAATGATTGTCACAACAAGAATAATAGCACATTTTTAAAATCTTATCAACCATAGATATTTTTTTATCAAAGAATTACTTCAAATAAAAAAATCCCTTAAAAAAGGGATTTTTTGTGATTATATTAACTTTTCAATGCACTTGTCGAGGTCTTTCATTGAGTTTGTGGGCTCAAAGCGGGCTACGACATTACCTTGTCGGTCAACAACAAACTTTGTGAAATTCCACTTAATATCAGGTTTGTTCTTATAATCTTTGTCCTGCTTTTTGAGCATTGCCTTCATAGCAATTGCTACCGGACCTGAACCAAAACCCTCAAAACCTTTTTCAGACTTGAGAAACGTGTATAACGGGAGTTCGTTTTCGCCGTTTACATCGCTCTTCTTCATCTGTGGGAACTGTGTTTTGTACTTAAGTGAGCAGAACTCGTGAATCTCATCATCTGTACCCGGGGTCTGACCTGCAAACTGATTGCAAGGTACGTCAACAATCTCAAGTCCTTTGTCGTGGTACTTTTCGTACATTTCTTCAAGTTCCTTGTACTGTGGAGTAAAACCACATCCCGTTGCTGTGTTAACAACAAGTACAACTTTACCTTCAAAATCTTTCATCTGCTTGTTGCCGGCGTCCTTTGGCATAGGAACGCTGTAATCATAAAAGCTCATTTAATTTCCTCCTTGATTAATTGTGTGCAATTTAGTTTTGTCAAATTAATTATATCATACAAAAGTTATTTGTCAAGCATTTTTTTAAAAATTAAAGCGGTGCTATGCACCGCTTTGATTAAAAGATATTTTTATTGCTGATAATATCAAGTGCTGCTTTGCATCCGGGGCAATCGCAGTAGATTGCTCCCTGCTCCTTGATTTCTTTTGCGTGGGCAAGTTTCTGAGCAGCAACCTCTGCACCGAATATGTCTTTAGCCATATCTGTTGCAAAGAACTCAATTGTTCCGTCTATCGGGCTTATATCCTCTTCTGCCTCTGTAACAAGGATTTCGCCAGCTTTCTTTTCATCATCAGTGCCAATTGCATTAAGATAATTCTGTGCAGCCTCTTTGAATTCGGGGCATGCACTCGGTGCGTCAAGCACAGCCTGAGCAAGTTCTTTAGTTGTCATAATAATATCTCCTTTAATATGTTAGTATTAAGGCAGTATGCCTCTTTAAGCAATTTTTTGTATCGGTCCATATTGTATTGAGAATGTTCGGTCTCTTTTGACCAAAGGTGAACGGTCCATGCATCCTCGCCAAAATATGTATTAATAAGAACACCGACTACCGCCATCTTTACTTTTGAAAGAACATCAAGGTCATATACAGCATCAAGAAAGTATTTGTATATAAAGTAAGCTGCGATGTTTTCATTAGAGGAAGTATTGTTTATCGGCTTTATCTGCATATTGTCAACCTTTTGTTGCCAATCCGGATTAATGAGTTCGGGGTTTACAAACACGTCTTTGAACGCAATATCGATGTTACCCTCTTTGTACGGTTCCAGTTCACTCTGGAGTGCAACGCCTAAATCAAGCAGTTCAATAAGTCTTTGCTTAATGTGTTTTGTACCGTCAGCAAGCAAGTCGAACGCAGTACTGCGGGCGTTTTTGAGTTTTATATAAGTAAGTGCATCAATGTCATTAAGTGCAGGCAACTCGTCAGTATACTCGGATTCAAACTGCAGGTGACCATTGAAATTGTACATCATATCCGCTGCAACAGGACAGGAAAACGAAATACCTATCTCACGTGTACCGCCGAAATCATGAATAAATCTCGGGAAAGTGCGGCAAGTAAACGGGGTATGTTCTCCACCGATTGCTATGTGCATTTCACAAAGGTTTTCGTCATTGAGAAACGGACAGCGTTTTTTTGGAGCAAGGGTAAAAATTGTGTTGTCAAACTCGTCTTTATCAAGAACTCTGTCAATCCGCTGCCTGATTTCGAGAGAACTGTCAAGCGTTTTATAATAAGCAAGTGACTCCTCATCCGCATCGACTTCCCAGCCCTGACAACAGGAATCGGGACAGTCCCCTGCTATACATTTAAAGTCTTTATAATAAGTAGGTTTTATAGTTATCATATCAGTTGATGTTCACTGAATCACTGGAATTCAGCAGTTTTGCAAGATAGTTATTTTTATATTCCGGGTCGTCTGAAACGTCCTTAATGATTTTTATTTCCTCGGGAATTGA
>SVQF01000094.1 GCA_015065445.1 Oscillospiraceae bacterium
GACGGTTCGAGCCTTAAGCACCTGCAGATTGTTATTGACAAAAACAGCGGCATTGAAGTTGACAGCGAGGCTACAAAACTCGGTGCGTCGCTCAAGGTTACAGGCACGGTTGTAAAGAACGACCGCAACAACACCAACGAAATCGACGCAAAAGAAATCACGGTTCTGGGTGTATGCCCTGCCGATTATCCGCTTCAGAAAAAGTTCCAGAAGCTCGAAACTCTTCGTGAAATGCCGCACATCAGAGTAAGAACTAACACCTTTAACGCAGTGTTCCGTGTGCGTTCGGTAATGGCTGCGGCTATCCACCGCTTCTTCCAGGAGCGTGGCTACGTTTACATCAACACTCCGCTTATCACAGGTTCCGACTGCGAAGGTGCAGGCGAAATGTTTCAGGTTACAACCATCGGTTACAGCAAAGACTACGACAGCGAGGAGGAGTACTACGCAAACGACTTCTTCGGCAAAAAGACGGGTCTTTCCGTTTCGGGTCAGCTTGAGGGCGAAATCGCAGCTATGGGTATGGGCAAGATTTACACCTTCGGTCCGTCGTTCAGAGCGGAGAACTCAAACACACAGCGTCACGTTGCCGAGTTCTGGCACGTTGAACCCGAAATAGCATTCTGCGAACTCCCCGACCTGCTTGAAATCGCAGAGGATATGATTAAATACATTGTTAAGGATTATATGGAAAAATGTCCTGACGAGCTCGCTTTCTTTGAGCAGAGATTTGAAAAGGGGCTCACCGAAAAACTGCTGTCGGTTGTGAACAACGACTTTGAGGTTGTGGACTACACGGACGCAATCGAACTTCTTAAAAAGGCAGACGTCAAGTTTGAGTTCCCCGTTGAATGGGGCTGCGACCTTCAGAGCGAACACGAAAGATACATCACCGAGCAGGTTTACAAAAAGCCCGTGTTTCTTATCAACTACCCTAAGGGCATAAAGTCGTTCTATATGAAACAGAACCCCGACGGCAAGACCGTTGCTGCTACCGACCTGCTTGTACCGGGTGTCGGTGAGATTATAGGCGGCAGCGAGAGAGAGGCTGACTACAACAAACTTCTTGCCGCTATGAAGGAAAAGGGTATGAACACCGAGGGTTACGAGGCATACCTTGACCTTCGTAAGTACGGCACTGTGCCGCACGCAGGATTCGGACTTGGCTTTGAAAGAATCATTATGTACTGCACGGGTATGGCAAACATCCGTGACGTTATTCTTTATCCGAGAACGGTCGGCAACATCAAATAACAACAAACTCAAGGAGGATAAGGCTATGATGATTTATCCTGAAGGATACAAACCGTCGCTCACTCAGCGTGACACGCAGAGGGCGATTAAGATTGTAAAAGACACCTTTCAGGCTGCTCTTGCGGGGTCGCTGAACCTTGACAGAGTAACCGCACCGCTGATGGTCACAAAAAAGAGCGGAATTAACGACGACCTGAACGGTGTTGAACGCAAGGTACACTTTACGATGAAAAACATTGACGGCGAGGCTGAAGTTGTGCAGAGCCTTGCCAAGTGGAAAAGGCGTGCTCTCTACCGCTACGGCTACAACGCAGGCGAAGGCATTTACACCGATATGAACGCCATACGCCGTGACGACGACACCGACAACCTGCACTCGCTTTTTGTTGACCAGTGGGACTGGTGCAAGGTGATTACCAAGGAGCAACGTAACCTCGACTATCTTAAAGAGACGGTGCAGAGAATTGTTGACGCAATTTACTTCACAAACGAAAAAATAAAAAAGCACTACCCTGCACTCGGCTTTGATATGAAGCAGGAAGTGTACTTTATAACAACGCAGGAACTCGAGGATATGTACCCCGACCTCACTGCCAAAGAGCGTGAAAACGCAGTAACAAAAGAGCATAAAACCGTATTTCTTATGCAGATTGGCGGCAAGCTGAAAAGCGGAGAAAAGCACGACGGCAGAGCCCCCGACTATGACGACTGGAAACTCAACGGCGATATACTTTTCTGGAACGAACTTCTTGGCTGTGCGTTTGAAATAAGTTCTATGGGAATAAGAGTTGACGCTCAGAGCCTGCACGCTCAGCTTGAGGAGGCAGGGCTGCTTGAAAGAGAGGCGTTCGACTTCCACAAGGGTATTCTTGACGGCACGTTTCCGCTCACAATCGGCGGCGGAATAGGTCAGTCCAGACTGTGTATGCTACTTTTACAGAAGGCACACATAGGCGAAGTGCAGTGTGCAATCTGGTCAGACGAAATGCGTGAGGAGTGCAAATCGCACAACATAATACTGTTATAAAAATAAAGAAAACGGGCGGCTTTGATGAACCGTCCGTTTGTTTTTTTATTTACTTAAGATGCTTTGCGATGAACTCGTCGAGTTTTGCGTAGTAGCCTTCGGTATCGTAAACAATACTGTCGGCGTGCTTAGCTTCGGGAACGATGAACTGGTCCTTGTCGGTGGTGCAGAGCTCGTAGAGTTCCTGACCCATTCTTGTGGGCACAAAGTCGTCGCTGCCGCCGTGAATGAAGAGCATTGGCACACGGGCGTTCATTACGCTTTCACGCACGTCGGTGTCATTGAGGTCGTAGCCTGCAAGACGCTTGTTGAGTTCGTTCATACCCTTGAATATGTATGGAGCGGTCTTTTTAATTCCAACACCGTTTGCAACCGAAATGAACTCGTCCTTTGCACTTGTAAACGGGCAGTCTGCAACAATGAGCTGTACCTGTGGCGGAACTTTATTTGCCATCTGGCAAACCGTTGCGGCACCCATTGAAACACCGTGAAGAATAATCTTGATGTCGTCGCCGAAGCGGTCTATAAGATAATCGAGCCACTTGAGCATATCCTGACTTTCGTAGTAATCAAAGCCTACCCAGTCGCCGCCCGAGTCGCCTGCTGAGGTGTGGTCGGTTGAAAGGAAGTTGTAGCCCTTGTCGTGATAGTACTTGTAGAAGTTTGCGGAATCGCCTCTGTAACTTCCACGGTAGCCGTGTGAGAACACGGCGAACACCTTGCTCTCCTCCTCTGCGTAAAGCAGATAGCCTTTGAGAATCTGGTCTCTGTCGTTAAGAAGGTCGATGTGTTCGAGCGGCTGCTCGTCAACCCACTTCATACTCTCTTCGCACATATTGCCGAGCGGAATCATATCGCCGTTATCCATAAGGTCCTGCATACGCTTCATAGGTCCCTTCGGGATAGTTTCCTTATACATTACGTCAAGATAAGAGTGCAGT
The DNA here is from genome assembly GCA_015065445.1 of Oscillospiraceae bacterium. GTDB lineage: Bacteria > Bacillota > Clostridia > Oscillospirales > Acutalibacteraceae > Eubacterium_R. Next base: position 3,223 of record SVQF01000094.1, read on the forward strand.
GCAAGAGCACCTACGGCTGCGGCACCGAGTCCTGCTGCTGCAGCAAATCCGAATAATTTTTTCATAAATTCCCTCCAAAAGAATTATTTTTTAGTAGTTGATTCAGTGGTCGCCTCTGTGGTTGGCACTTCCTTTACGGTGAGCGACTTATAGTCTTTTTCGTCCGTCTTTTTGCCGAGGATTTCCTGTCCGTCGTAACGGATAAGGTACTCTGCGATTTCGTCAATATCGGTTTTGTAACCCGTTTTGCCATCGGCAGTTGTGACCTTTTCTTTAGTCTGAACAACGGTTGCTGCAACGACTTTTACATAGTAGTTATCCTTGTACTTGATGCCGTCGCCTGCTACAAGGAATTTGCAGCCTTTCTTTTCTTTTTTGGTAAGTCCGAGTTCTTTTGCCGAGTAACTGCTGATAAGGTCGATAGCGTCCTGCTTCTTTACTTTTGCAGGGTCAGTGGTAATTTCGGTAGTTTCGGACTTATGAATTGAATCCTGCTCAGTGTTATCATTTCCGCCGGAGCAAGCAGCAAAAGCACCTGCCACAAGCACAATACATAGTAATAAGACTGTAAATTTTTTCATAATGAAACCCCTTATATAAATACTACTAATATTATAAAATAGTTTCAATTTAAAGTCAATAGCACCTAGGACTAATAATTACTACTCATAAGAGTATTTGTATACATCCGAATAGTAGGTGTGAGTGTTTACGCCGTTTGAGTACACAACATAAAACCTTACGCCGAACCACGACTTTTTACTCTTTATGCCGTAAGCGAGGATTTTTGTTTCGGCACCGAATTCGACCGACTCGCTGATACGCACCGTTTTGCCGTTTTCGTTTTCTGAGCCTGCCTTTTCGAGCACAAGGTCGTCTTCGTCCATCTCTACGCCGTAGAGGAAGCCTGAGGCTTGCGGAGTATACTCTCCGTTATTAACTATGCTCGCATAAAAATACTGTCTGTAATCAGAACCCTGAACCGCCTCAAATCTGAAGTTTTTGGCAAACGGGGTGCTTATGTCACCCGACTTTGTGTCAATAACCGTGTTCTGAGCAGCAGTGCTTCCCCAGTCAAACAACGTTTTGTCGGCGATGTTTTCCGCCTTTGCGAGTGCGAGGTCACGCCCGTTGATAAAGCCGTCGGCGTTATAGTCGCCGTAAGGGATTTGCAGTTCTTCAGATACGTTTGATTTGTCAACAGTAAGTTCGGCAGTAAAGAAGGCAGTGCCTTCTTTTTTTAGTTGAAGCGTATGCGTGCCGCAGAGTACGTTTTCGCACACAAAACCGCCGAAAGCGTTTGTCACAGCCGAGAGTTTGCCGTCGATATACACGTCTGCTCCTTTGATGCTCACACTCTCGAGCGTATGCACCTTGCCCGAAACGTAATGCCCGTCGGTAGTATGTTCAAACATATCATATTCGCTGCCGCAGTCGTTACAGAAATAGTGATACGCATTGTCAAAACAGCACTCGTGTTTTTCCTCAGAAACGAGCGTGAAACTGCGGCTGTGTCCGCAACCGACAGAAACAAAGTTTGCACCGAATTCTGTGCAGTAATCCTTTGCAGTTGAATCGTCGTAGCCGTACATAACGGGCGACGAATACATGCCGTAAGTTGTGGATTTGTAGGCAAATAGTGAATAGTCGGCGATAACGCAGTCCTTGGAAGTGAGTGTGAATTTGTCGAGTTTTGTGCAGGCAAGGAAAGCATCTGCGGCAATTTCTTTGCACTTTTCGAGTGTGATTTCCTTTATCGCCGAGCAGCCCCTGAACGCCTGATTGCCGATATAAAGAACGTTTTTGTCGAGCTCAAATCTACCGATTGACTTGCGGCTGATATACCACGGCGTAAACTTGTAGCAGTCGCCGTAATCGTCCGTATATCCGCTGCCGCAGGTGATTTTAAGCGTCTGAATTCCCGTGCATCCGTACCAGGTGGTGTCCGTTTTTGCAGCGGCAAGCGATGCAGGAAGAGTCAGCGACTTAATGCCCGCAGCGTTATAAAATGCATACTCCGAAAGCGAAGTGATTTCGTCACCGATTACTACCGAAGTGATTTGCTGCAGATAATTCTTCCACGGAATTTCATCTGCTGAGGCATAAGCGTACATACTTCCGCTGCCGCTCAGAGTGAGTGTTGAAGTCTGTGTGTCGTAGTACCACTCGGCAGAGTCCCCGCAAGCTCCCCTGTTATAAGTTTTAAGCGTAAAGCCGTTATCCTCTGCGTAGGTTCTGCCGGTGCCGCTGTCATAAGTTTTGAATGTAACGTCCTGCTTATGAAGCGTGCCGTCAAAGTAGTAGCCAAGACTGTACCTGCCAAACTCAATAGCAGGCGAATCTGCACAAACGGTGTGCGGATATTCGGTAAGAATAAATGCAAAGTCGCTCAGCGATATATCAAAACTCAGCAGCAATTCAGTGTCTTTGTACGAAGGAAGAGCACAGATTATGTTGCCGCTTCTGTCGTAAACAATGCTGTTTATGAGTGTAAAGTTTGAGTTGAACTCTATCGCAGCCGTGCCTGAAACCAGAGCGGATGCGTCAAACGAAGTTACGCTGTCGGGCATTGTGTATGCCTTGCCTCCGATTTTTGGCAGCAGCACAAGTACGGACATATCCGTAGAATACAGCACGCCGTCAAAAACTGTGTAGTAATCACTATCGTCACATCTGATTTTTGCAAGCGAAGTGCAGCCGTAAAATGCAAACGGATTAATCTTTACGGTACTACCGCTTATTTGAAGGACTTTGATACGCTCTGCAAAACTGCTCCACGGTGCCGGTTCGGTAAGGTAGTTATACATATCCCCCTCGCCCGATATAGTAAGTTTGCCCGTGTCGTAAAACGAATAAGTAATGTTTTCGCCGCAAACACCGCTGTCGAGAAGTATTGGTTCTATATACGGACCGTTGTACTCGTCGCCGCACACCGAACAGGTGTAATGCGTGTAGCCTGCCGCAGTTGAAGTGGGGTCAACCACTTCAGACAGATAATTGTGCCTGCAACCAAGGGCGTTGAAAGTTATGTTTTCGCTTAACGCATACGTCTCGGCAGCGGTGTTGCGGTAGCCGTTAATCACGAAGTTTTCTATGCCGCCAAACGCACCCGTGCCAACCTCAGTGCAGTCGATTGTAAAGTTGAACTCCTTTACATTTGTGCAACTATAAAAGGCGTAATCGCCTATTTTGTCAAAAGTTTCGCCCATTGTAAAGGTTGCTGACTTTACATTATAGAAATTATAATCGCCAATTCTGTCAACACCGCCTGCCACGTTGACGCTCCTTAGTCTGTCGGCAAAGAGTCGCCACGGCTGAGTGTCGGCAGTATAGTCCTTTGTGCCGTAAACACTGAGCGTGCCTTCGGGTATTGAGAAAGTATAGCTTTCGTTATCGGTATATGTTATATCGGAAATGACCGGCATTCCCCAGCCATAGTAGTCATCCCTGCCTTCGTCGCCGAAATCGAC
>SVQF01000095.1 GCA_015065445.1 Oscillospiraceae bacterium
TCGGTAAAAATCTCGCACGGTATATGCTTTGCCACATACCGTATATGATGCTTCCTGTACCGCTGCTCGCCTTTTTGCAGTCGGTGACGGGGCGGAACAGATATGTGTGTTTTGCAGAGATAGCCGTTATTGCCGTCACCCTGCTTGTGATACTGATGTTCGCACTGTTTGGTATTCACTTTGAAACGGTTATGCCGCTTGCACACACCGCCCTTGCAGCGTCGGTGATTTTAACAGTGATTATAACAGTAAAAGACCGCTTAAAGCGGTCTTTTGTTGTTTTCATAACTTAAATTTGTGAGTGCCTCGAACGAGTATTTTACTGCCTCCTCGCCGATATTACAACTGAGCAGATACACGGGTATATTTCTGAGCAATCTGTCGAGCATTTCGAGTGTTTTAATAACAGCACCCGTATCGTATGGCTTGTATGTCTGCGACATTATGTGGGTCACGCACTCTGCGGTGTCGAGTCTGCGTATGCTGTTTTGCGGTGCCTGTTCAAGCAGACATATACCGCAAAGCGGCACGGACGAGTGGTTCTGGTACCCTTCTTTGCCCGCATACGGCGTAGCGTAGGCGGTGACGCCGTCCTCTTCAATATGAAGCACGGGCTTGTCGCCGTTTACAATTTCCACACCGTCAAGATACTTTTGCCACAGACCGATGTGTGTGGTTTTACCCGTTCCGCTCGGTGCTGTGAAGATGTACCCCCTGCCCCTGTACGATATGACCGCACCGTGAAAAACGCATCGGTCATAGTACGGCAGTTTTTCGGCTATAGCTCTGTAAACGCATATGCTTTCGGCGTACGGACGTGACGGGTTGTACGGCGACTCGGCAATTTCCTTGTCGGTTTCTTCGTCGCTTACGCTCACCTCAAAGTCAGCATTTCCGTTGCTGAGATAGTCTTTGCAGAAGTTATACGTGTAGTCAAACTTGCAGTTTACTGTGATATTAAGTTTTGCAAAATTCACAGTGAATTTGTGCATCAGAATCCTCCGTTATTTTCTTTTCTTTGATCTTACTCTATAGTGAAGGAAGTCGCTTATCGGCGGATAGAGCAGTGCCACAATTACGGTTATAAAAATATACTTTAAAAAAGTGAGCGGCACGTTAAACATCAGTATAGCACGGTTAAACGAATTGTTGATTTCGGGTATTTTGTCGGCAATTTCGGGGAAAGATTTTCCTATATTTTCCAACGCTTCATTATATGTTGCAAGGATTGAAACATCGGTGTACGCAGGGCTTTTAGGTCCGTAAAGTCTTACGATAAGCGGATACGCCATAAACCTTGTAGTAAAGAAGGTTGCAATACTTGTTGAAAGTGTTCCTACAAAGCCGCCAAGCATAATACGACGAGTTCTGTAATCTTTGCCTCCAGCCGTTTTATGCAGATTTTTCTGCGGCTTGAAGTTGAACATTCTGCGTGTGTAAATCCAGCCGCCGAGGAAGATGAAAAATGAGTCGAGAATGGTATTTGACAGTTCTGATATATAGCTCGGGTTTGTGTGCAGAATAAGCGGAGTGAGTAAGATATGAATTATGTTTTTAAGCACAATCATAACAACGCCTACTACAGGTCCGAATGCAAGCGACGCAATAAATTCGGGAATCGCCGAAAATTCTATAGTCAGGAAACGGGGCATAAATTCTATTTCGCCACGCTGGTTTACAATAATAAACTGTATCATTACAGCAACGACAAGCAGTGCGGTAATTAAAAGAATATTACGCACTGTCTGAGTTTTTCTGCGGCTTTCGTCAGGTGTCTGCTCCGCCTCCTTATAATTGCGTATAGCGTTCAGGTCAGCCTCTTTGTTTGTAAAAATACTTGCCTGGTCGCCCTTTCTCTCCTGCACTTCGTCAAGGCTGCTTACCTCTTCAGGCAAGTTGTCTGTCTTAGGTTTAGGAGTGGGCTTTCTGACCGCTTTATTATCAGTACGGTTGCTCACATTTGAGGTTGCAGCACTCTTACGGTAAGAGGTTTTTTGCGGATTACGCTGTTCCGCCTTAGCCTTCTCAGCCTTGCGGTCGCCCTCGGTTTTAATGTACTTGCTCGTGGACTTAGCACCTTCAGACTTAATATACTTGGAAGTGGGCTTGTCGTTTGCATCACGAAAATATTTTGATTTCTTCGGTTCCCTTTGGTTAGCCATTAAATATCACTCCATTAATTTGATTTTTTAATACGGTTAAAGAATCTGAACATCTTCAGAATCTGCTTTGGGTTAAGGTGGCTGAGTGCCCTGTAAAGACGGCAGCGAAACAGAGAGTAGCCTTTTTCTTTGTAGTCGGGATGACCTTCGTAGAGCTCTTCAAGCGACGGAAACAAAAAGTTTTTCACTCTGCGGAGTTTGGCTTTTGCCATACCGTCGTCGGCGTCACGTCTTAGTGAGTTTCGCAGCTTTATGTCGCTGTTTCCGTGATTGCCGCTCTGAAGAATATCAATTATAGTTTCTATTAAATCACTGTCGGGCTTTTCGCCCTCAAACCAGTAGCGTTCCACTTTAAAGAGCTTGTTTGCATTTTCTGCAAAGCCGTACTGCTCAAGAGCGTTATTTATAACTTTTCTGTCAACCTTGTCGCCGAGTGCTTTTTCTACAAAATACAGGTCGAGAATACGCCTTATCCCGCAGCCCGCATACTCAAAATGCTTTATTGTGTGAAGCAGCGAATACAGGTAATAATAGGTATCGCTCTGCACATATTTATACTCGTTTTCTTCACTCTGAACAGCGTGGTCAAACGGGCTGTTTATAGCACCCGAATACCGCAGAAGGCTGCCCTTGTAGAACTCAGAAAAGTACTCGGTATGGAACTCGATTTCAGTCTCGTTTTCAGGGTAGACGTTGAGTTCGTTTTCGTGGATTTTTTTAACTTCATATCCACGCTGAACCATAAGGCTTTCTATTTTACCGAGCGACGAGACGTCTACGATAAGGTCAATATCGCTCATCATACGGCTGTCGTGCGTGGGGTAATAAGTTTTTGTAACGGTTCCCTGAGCCTCGGTCCAGCGGATTTTATTTTCGCTGAGGAGGTTGCACAGGTCGCTGTACTGGGCAAGCTGCCTTGCGTCACGCTGAACGGAATGATAGTAGAACACCTGCCACTCATTATAAAGTTCTGCGTCGGGCTTGTTCTCAAGTTTTTCAACGCTTAAAAACGCAATATTGCCGACCTCGTGCTCCTTGCCGAGTAAAAAAACATTTTCAAACGAAATCTGCTCGGGCTTTTCCTCGGGCTGAAGGTCGTGTATGGCACAGTATATAAGATGTATCAAATATTCGAAGTCGTATCTGATTACCATATATAACTCCTGTAAAATAATTTGTCGTGTTTATAATATCATAATTATAATAATATTGCAAATTTTATTTATTACAGTATTGATTTTAACAAACCAAAGTTTTATAATATTAAGCATCATTATGAAACAGAGGCAATTCGTATGAACAACAGTATTAAAAACGGAATTGCCGCAGCGGCAGGCATTGCAGCAGCCGCAGCAGTGGCAAAAGGTATTGAACGTGCAGTATGGCTGCACAATTACTGCAAACTTGTTGATTATCCGGTTAATTCAATCAAGGGCACGGAACTTGAGGATATGGATATAAAACTTATTGCACACCGTGGATTCCGTGCAGTCGCTCCCGAAAACACTCTGCCCGCTTACGTCAAGGCAGGCGAGGCTCATTTCTGGGGTGCCGAGTGCGACATTTACCGCACCAAAGACGGCGTATGGGTTTTGCACCACGACCCGGTTACTTACCGTCTGATGAACAAAAGCGTAAATCCCGAAAAACACACTTACGACGAACTTCTTAAACTCAGATATACAAAGGGTCACAACCTCAGAGCGTACCCGAATCTTAAGATAACCAACCTTGACGAATTTTACGAGATGTGCAAGAAGTACGGTATGCAGGCAATTATTGAAATCAAGTACGACAGAAGTGCCGACTATGTTGCCGAACTTGTTGAGTACGCAAAAAAATACGAAGTACCAACAACCTACATAGCCTTTGACTTTATCAATCTTGTTAATCTTCGTAAGGTTACCGACGCACCGCTGTTCTACCTTGTGTACGACATCAGGGAGAAGGATATTGAAAAGGCAAAGACTCTTGAAAACTGCGGCATAAGTTTTGACGGCAACGACAAAAAGAATCTTAAAGACAACTGCCGTATGGTAAGAAGGTGCCGTGAGGAAGGGCTCGACACTGCAACCTGGGCTATTGACGACCTCGATATAGTAAAGCAGATTGCCGACACGGGCACAAAGTACATAACCACAAACGGAATTACATATTAAAACGAAATATTTAAAGGGAGCGGAATTATCCGCTCCCTTAAATTTTTTATTCTGCTGTTTCGTTTGACTCTCTGACCGTTTTGTAAATCGGCTCAAGTTTTTCCTTGGTAAGCGGATAGCCAAAGCGGTACAGCAACCAGATAAGTGTGTATGTGATTGCAGGGATTATGGTGCATACTTTGAGTATACCTTCGCTTACGCCGTTTACAAAGCCTGCGTTTGCCATAACCTCGGGGTCATAACCAACTTTACCGAGCAGGATGAGTCCGCCGAAGTCTGCGATGGTCTGACCGAGTTTGCGGCAGAAGGTGTACACTGCATAAATTGTACTTTCGCTCTTGATACCCGTTTTTACAAACTGGTAGTCAATAACGTCGGCAACAACAGCCCAGTTTGTGATTGAAACAAACGAATAACCAAATCCGATTACAAACAGCACAATCATAAAAATCCACGGTTTGTCGGGTGCGGGTTTGATTATGTAGCACGCAATTGCAGCAATTGCTGCGAACATTGAGCCAAATCCCGCAAGTTCCTTTTTGCCGTACTTTTTAACGAGCATAGGCGTAATCGGTATCATAAGTGCCATTGGCAGATACTGAGCGATTGCACCGAGGGTTGCAAGATTTGTGTTGCAAAAATAGTTTTTGTAAAGGTACTGGTTGAGCGACGCAAACTGCAACTGTCCGCTGATAAGAACTCCCGTTACTGCAAGGACGATAAACGGGCGGCTTTTCAGCATACCCTTGTACGCCTCTTTGACGTTTACGTCAGGATTTGCGGCGGATTTTACACGCTCGGTTGTGGTGCCGTAGCACGCAAGGTAGAACACAACTGCACATACGCACATCGCAAGTGCGAAGTAGAACATACCGCCACTGTCAACCGTATTAATCGTTTTGCCGCTTGCGTCCTTGGTTTTGGTGTAAATAATATAAGGAGCAAGAAGCATTGGTGCGGCGCCGCCTATACCGCCGCCGATTGCACGTGCGGTTGAAAGCAGTGTTCTGCCGCTTGGGTCGTCCGTGATAACCGAAGCGAGCGAACCGAACGGAACGTTAATGCCCGTATACATCATACCGAAGGTGATATAGGTAATGTAGGCAAACGCCATAATCAGTACCATATTGTCGGTATGCCGTGTTATATCGTAAAAGCATATAAGCTGTGCAAGCGACACCGGAAGTACAATCCATTTGATATACGGTCTGTACTTGCCGTCCCTGTGCGGCGGACGTTTTGCAACAATTGCACCCCAGAGCGGGTCGTTAACAGCGTCCCACAGCCTTGTAATAAGAAACAGTGTGGCGACCCGTTCGGGTATAATTTTAAGAACGTCGGTGTAAAAAAGTTTAAGATACGACGAAACATAAGTAAGCACAAACAGATTGCCGCCGTCGCCGAGGGCGTAGCCTGCAGCCTCTTTTAAACCTATTTTATTAGGATGCTGATTTTCGCTTTTTTGCGATTTGGTTTTCACGAAATCCCCTCCCCATATGCTTAATAATAACACAGCGGATTGAAACAATCAAGACTCAAGACTCAAGGCTCAAGTATCAATGATAAACGGCAAAGCGTCTGCTCTGCCGTTAAAAACCGAAATCGAGGTAATCCTCTTTTATAAATCTGTGGTACTCAAGTTGCAAGCCGTCGTCGTGAAAACAGTACCAGAAGTCGTCTGTACCGTCCTCCTCAAAATAAATGAGGTAGTCAAACTCGCCGTTACTTACCTCTTCAAAATGCACCTTGTCCGAAAAGGTGTAAAACACCTTTTTAACGTCGTCAATGCTGCACTTAGGCTGCCTTACCGTGCGGATAAGAACAGACAAAAACTCGTCGTCACTCAGCTCGCCGTGTACGTAATCCACGCCCTTTTGGGGTATGTCAAGGCGGTACAGATTATCCTTGGGGCTGACTTCTATTCTGCCGAAAACACTTTCGTACTCGCCGACAAAATCAGCCAGAATTTCTGCAACTTCGCTCTCGCTGCAACCAAGCAGATGACAAAGCGAAGGCACGGTGTAGTTAATACCAACGGTATGACTTTCGTATCCGAGTTTGAGCATAGCCTCTTTAAGCACGGACACTATGTTGTTTTTAAGAGGCTATGCTCAAA
>SVQF01000096.1 GCA_015065445.1 Oscillospiraceae bacterium
CCTCGTGAAGAGGAAATCAAAATGACCGCAAAGGGCAGGTCGGTGCACGGCGGAATGCCAATGGTTGTAGAGGTAAGTTCTAACGAAATCTGCCACTGCCTCAAGCCGCTGCTCAGCGAACTCACATCGGCAGCACAGGTTATGTTTGAGCGTACCTCACCTCAGCTTGTTGCCGATATTACCTCGGGCGAGGTTATTCTCACAGGCGGCTGTGCCGAAATGTACGGTATGGACAAACTCTTTGCCGAATCGCTCGGACTCGAAGTACGTGTTGCAATGCATCCAAGCCTTTGTGCTGCAAGGGGTGCAAGTATTGCACTGTCAAAAATGCATATCCTCGATAATTACGGCTACCGCTTTAAGAATAAAGAGGATGTAAGAATCAAGTAATTCCAAAACTGCGAGAAATGATATGAACGCATTTAACAAGCTTCATCCCATCTCAAAAATAGTATATTTTTTGTCGGTGTTCGTTCTCGTGCTCACAGCGAATAACCCGATTTTTTCTGCTGTTTCGCTTTGCTCTGCCATGCTTTTTTTAAAGTTTGGCGGGGGCAAGGCTTTTTTTCCTTGGATAAAACTTGCAGTGTTTGTAGTTGTGACAGTCAGCATCATCAATATGCTTTTTGCCCACTACGGCGAAACCGTACTGTTTTCCGTTGGCGTGGTAAACTTCACACTCGAAGCACTGTTTTACGGATTTAATCAAGGACTTGTTATGGCGTCGGTGATGCTATGGTTTTCGGCACTGTCGTATATGAGCGACAGCGGCGATATACTTTACCTTCTGCGTTTTGCCCCTAAAACCGCATTGCTTTTTACAATGGTGCTCGGCTTTATACCACGCTTTACAAAAAAACTTTCCGATATCCGTGACGCACAAAGCGGACTCTGTACAAATCAGAACTTAACGCTCAGGGGCAGATTTAAAACAGGCTTGCAGAACCTTTCGGCACTTGTCACATATTCGCTTGAAAGCAGTATACTTACGGCTGACTCAATGACTGCACGTGGTTACAGAAACGGTGCAGTGTCGTATAAAAGATTTAAAATGTCGCCACGTGACGTAGCCTGTCTTGTCTTTGTTTTAATCGCATCAGCATTTCTGATATGGGCAAAGGCAGCTAAAATGTATGCCTTTATATTTGAACCGAAAATATACTTCAAATCCCACAGCGTTATTGCTGATGCGGTTTTTATAATCCTGACGGTGCTGCCGTCTGCAATTGAAATCGGGGAGGTGCTATTATGGAAGCGTGCAAGCTCGAAAATCTGAGTTTTGCCTATGCGGGCAGTCAGACCGACGCACTCAGCGACGTGTCGTTATCTGTTAACAAGGGTGAATTCTGCGTTGTTATCGGCGAGTCAGCAAGCGGAAAATCCACGCTTTTAAAACTCCTTAAAAAAGAAATTGCTCCCGTAGGCAACCTGTGCGGAACCGTTATTCTCAACGGAACAGTCGGCTATGTCAGTCAGCATTTTGAGGAGAGCCTTGTCACTCATAAGGTGGCAAGCGAACTTGCTTTTTCTCCGAGTAACGCAAAACTCAGCGACGAGGATATTTCGCTTATGGTTGCCGAAACGGCAGCGTACTTTAATCTTGACGGAAAACTTGAGAGTGATATAAGTTCGCTTTCGGGCGGCGAAAAGCAGATACTTTCGCTCGCCTCGGTTATGATAATGAAGCCCGATATTCTTGTTCTCGATGAGCCGACTTCTCAGCTTGATCCCGTGTCCGAAGCAGCATTTTTTGATATGCTCAGAACAATGCAGCGTGATTTTGGAACTACGGTTATTATGGCGGTGCACTCGCTTCAGAATGTCTACGGTATGGCGGATACCCTTGCGGTGCTTGACTCGGCACGACTTGTTGCAAAGGGCGAAAAGAGCGAAGTATCCGATATGCTGATTAAGAAAGAACATGCTTTGCGTGGAACGCTTCCTGTCAACGTTTACCGTGGGGAAAAGGCAACTGTCGAAAAACCGTCCGGTGAAATAATTCTCAAGGCAAAAAATATTTCTTTTGCATATGAGAAGGGGAAGGATGTTCTGTCATCACTAACACTTAATATTTATAAAAACAGAATTAACGCCATAGTAGGCACCAACGCAAGCGGCAAGTCAACGCTGTTAAAAGTGCTTTGCGGCGTCAAAAAGCAGTATCGGGGCAAAGTCAGAAGCGACTCTCAAATATCTATGCTGCCTCAAAACGTGTACGACCTGTTTACTTTTGACACCTGCGGCGAGGAAACAGAGTTCGGCGAAATCACCGACTTCCTCGCAATTAGCGATATTAAAGACCGCCACCCGTACGATATTTCGGGCGGACAGGCACAGCGGCTTGCAATTGCAAAGGTACTGCAGACGGGTGCGGAAATACTGCTGCTTGATGAACCTACAAAAGGTTTTGACTGCGTACTTAAATCAAAACTTGCAGAACTTCTGCGTTCGCTTTGCGACAGCGGCAAAACCGTTGTAATCGTTACTCACGACCTCGAATTTGCAGGCAAGTACGCCGATAATGCAGCGTTTTTATCCTGCGGCAAAATAGTTTGTCAGATGCCTAAAACCGAGTTTTTCTCAAAACTCAGGTTTTACACTACTCCGCTTTCACGACTCACAGGCGGCAAAGAGATTTAGGAGGGAGCATGAAGAACGTACTTGTTATTCTTTCGCTGATTCTTGTGCCTGTGCTTGCAGTGGCGTGGCAGCTTTTTCTGTCTGACAGCGTAAATTATTACGTCGTGTCCGTAGCAATTCTGCTGCTGTCGATGTTGCCGTTTTTTGCTTCATTTGAAATAAAGTCGGTCAGTTCAAGGGAACTTACACTGGTTTCTACAATGATTGCACTTGCCGTTATTTCACGTGCAGCATTTTACTTTATCCCGCAGGTAAAGCCAATAGCAGCAGTTGTTATTGTGGCGTCAGTCTGCCTCGGTGCTCAGCGTGGATATATTGTCGGCGTGTTTTCGGCGTTTATATCAAACTTCATATTCGGGCAGGGAATCCATACGCCGTTTCAGATGGCGGCACTCGGACTCGTTGGATTTATCGCCGGCGTGGTGTTTTCAAAACTTCGTGCAAACCGCCTGTCTCTTGCAATAACCGGTTTTTTGCTTGCTGCAGTGATTTATGGACTGATTGTAGATATGTCAACAATCCTTGTGGCTTACGGCACGCACATCACACTTGCGGGAGTTATCGCCGTTTATACTGCAGGAGTTCCGTTCAGTTTTGTGTTCGGCGTATCAACGGCGGCGTTCCTGTTCTTTTTTGGCGAGCCGTTCATTAAAAAGGTGCAGCGTGTATGCACAAAATACGGCTTATTAAATTGACATATCAGTTATTATTTGTTATAATCTTTTGCAGAAAATTAAAGGAGTGCTTTGAAAATGAATTTTTCTCAGTTTCCGCAGGCGGTTATTAAGGAAAACGTAGACTACACCGTCAAGGAAATCACCAATGTTATCAAGCGTTACGGACCTCGTGAGTCGGGTAACGATAACTGCTATGCAGTGCAAAAGCATCTTAAAAAAGAGATGGACACATTCTGCGACGAAACAGGCTTTGAAGAGTATCAGATGGCTCCTAAAGCGTTTTTGCTTTTCACAAAAGTAGTGTCAATACTCTTTATCCTCTCAGTAGTTGTGCCGCTTCTTCTCGTTTATCTCGACGTGTTTGACGGCGTTGGACCAAATCCGTTCTTTGTGCCGCAGATAATCGCAGGTTCTGTCGCATGCGTAAGTTTGATTATCGCAGTTTTGCAACTCGGACTCTACCTTCCGTTTGCAGACATATTTCACAAGAAAAAGCCTGCACACAATTTTTACGCAGTACGCAAGCCGCAGGGCGAAGTTAAAAAGCGTATAATCGTGTCGGGCCACGTTGACGCAGCATACGAATGGCGTCATATCCTTTACAGCAAATACGTACGTCTTATGTTCCCGCTTATGGCTTGGACAATCCTTGGCGTTATTATTTCGATAATAGTTACCGTTCTCTCAATCGTTGCAACTTACAAGGCTATGGGTACGTTCGGCGAATTTATGGTAAACTACGGATTTTACATCCACTTCTTCACCGTAATCGGTATGATATTCCTGTTCTACTTTGTGGATTTCAGCACTATTTCACCCGGTGCAAACGATAACCTTACAGGAACTTATGCCGCTGTATGTGCAATCCGTATGCTCGATATGGCAGGCGTTGAACTTAAAAACACCGAAGTTGTCGCAATGGTAACCGACGGCGAAGAGGCTGGTCTCAAGGGTACAAAAGCGTGGGCAAAGGCTCACAGGGAAGAGTACTTAAACGGAGACGTTGAAACCGCAGTACTCTGCGTTGACACACTCACCGACCTTGAGTACTTCAACATCTATTCGCACGATATGAACTCGCTTGTTAAAAATGACAAAGAGTTCAGCGATTTCGTAAAAGCTGCAGCAGAAGATGCAGGTATTGAAGATATGAAGTTTGCCAGCGTGTTTATGGGTTCGTCAGATGCGGCTGCCTTCTCGCAGGCAGGTATCAAAGCAACGGCTATCGCCGCTATGGACCCTGCACCTGCCGACTACTACCACAATCGCCGTGATAATTACGACAGACTCGTTCCCGAGGCAATCGAGGCAGGCTACAAAGTAGTTCTTTCAACAATCCTCAAATTCGACGAAGAATAATAACATTTAAGAGGCATCATTTTGATGCCCCTTTTAATTATTGTTGTTGAATTTATGCGAGTGATAATATATAATGAATCTATGAAAAGGGGTGTTATAATGCCAACTGCAAGAACTTATACAAAAAAAGAAGCTGCAATGTACCTTACGGGTATGTTCGGTCAGAATATGATTTACAATGTAGTGGCAACAGGACTTTACTTCTATTTTCAGAATGTAATCTGTCTTGACGCTGTTGCACTCGGCTGGATATTTACCGTTGCCCGTGTATGGGACGCAGTCAACGACCCAATTATGGGTGCCATAGTTGACAAAACCAACACCAAGTGGGGCAAGTGCAAACCGTATCTTATGTTTGTGCCTGCACTTATTTGTCTTATAACCTGCGTTACTTTCCTCAACGGCAACTATGCAGCAGCAAAAGAGGTTGCCGAAGCGACAGGCGGCGAAGGTGCCGTATCTGCTAAGATGGTGCTTATACTTACGTGGGCTGCTGTTTCGTATATACTTTGGGGAATGAGCTACACAATCGGCGATATTCCGCTGTGGGGTATAATCAGCCGTATGAGTGAAGTTGAAGAAGACAGAGCCAAACTTATATCGGCAGCACGTGTTGTTGCGTCTGTCGGTGCGGCTGCGGTAGTCGTTTCAATCGTTGCCGTTTCACAGGCTGCCAACGAAGCTTTTGGCGAAAGCACAAACGCACAAAAGGGCTTTATCGTTGTAGGCATTGCGATGACTGTTGTTGCCTCGCTGCTGTTTGAGGTTGCGGGTATCGGCGTTAAAGAGCGTGTTCCCGTATCAGAAGAAAAGAAAACGATGAAGGAAAGTATTGCACTTATGTGGAAGTGCGTACCGTTTCGCCGCATAATTATCAGCGGTATTCTCCGTTCGCCTCTGCAGCTTATGATGATTGTTATTCTCACACTGTTTACTTACTATTTCTGTGACGGCAATCTTCAGAAGGCGTTTACCGACCCCAAAATTCTTGTAATCTTAATTATTCTCGGCGGTGGATACTTTGTAGGACAGTTTGCCGCTATGATTCTCTGCCCGTTCGCAATGCGAAAAATCAGCGTAAAAACGCTCTACAACCTAACTGCTGTTTCGGCAGTTCCGACTGCAGCGGTATTCCTCACCTTCCTTGCAGACCCCACAGGACTGCATCAGATGAAGTGGGTTATCATTAACGGAATTTGTTTTTTGATTTCGGGTATGGGATTCGGCGTAATAAACGTGTGCCAGTCGATTATGATTTCTGACTGCATCGACTACGAGGAGTATCACAACGGCTACCGTCCCGACGGAATATTCTTCTCGGGTCAGAGTTTTATCACAAAACTTTCGGCAGGCGTTGCAACAATTATTTCGCAGTACGTTTTTGCCTCCGTCGGTTATACCGATACGAACATCGACAATATGAACAAAGCACTCGAAAACGGTGCTCACTTCGCTACTGATTATCAGGTGTACTCAAAGGCTATGTGGTTCATCCTCACAGTTCCGCCTGCAATCGGTATTGCACTTGCTGTTATACCTACACTCAGGTACGAGATTACGCCTGCCGACCACGAAAAAATGCTCGCAGAACTCGTTGAGCGTCACAGCGGCGGCAATAAAAAAGAACCCGGAGATAACAATGAAACTGAAATTTAATAACGGCAGATTTCGCATACTTAGGATTGCGGACACTCAG
>SVQF01000097.1 GCA_015065445.1 Oscillospiraceae bacterium
TAAAATTCCCCCTTGATGTATATTCTACATCAAGGGGGTTCTTTTTTCTATTGTCCATTTTTTACGGACTTGTTCAGTTTCCTGCGGGTTTATTTTTATCTTATAAAGTTTGTAAACGGTTTGGGTTCGATTTCGGGGTCGCCGAACTTTTCTTTTCCGAGGGCGATAGATTTCATAAGGAATGACATATTGCGTGCCAGCTGACGCATTGTATGAAGTCCCTCTGCATCCTGTTCTGCCTCGCCTGCTGCACCGCCGTGAATACTGTTCCAGTAAGCACTTGATGCGACGGGCATACCTGCGATTGTGAAGTACTTGTTAAGTTCGTCGAAGGTTGCGGAAAGTCCTCCCCTTCTTGCACAAACAACGCTCGCACCGACCTTCATACACTTGCTGAAGTGCGTTGAGTAAAACAGTCTGTCAAGGCACGCAATAAGCGTTGCGTTAGCAGACGCATAGTACACGGGCGACGCAATAACAAGACCGTCTGCCTCTTCGAATTTAGGAGCGAGTTCATTTACAACGTCGTCGAAAACGCACTTGCCTTTTTTGGCACAGGTGCCGCACGCAATACAGCCACGAACATCTTTGTTGCCAATCTGCACAACTTCGGTTTCAATACCCTCAGTTTCAAATATTTTAACCATCTCATCAAGGGCAATACCCGTGTTGCTCTTTGCCCTCGGCGAACCGTTAATAATCAATACTTTCATTTTATCACCTTTATATAATATGTTTTAAATAGCAACGATATTTACAAGTTTACCCGGAACGTAGATTTCTTTCTTTATGGTCTTGCCTTCGATAAACTCTTTAATTTTAGCGTCCTCTTTTGCAAGAGCAATAACCTCGTCCTTTGGCATATCAACAGGGATAGTAATTCTTGACCTTACCTTGCCCATTGTCTGAAGTACGATTTCAACTGTATCGTCAACGGTTTTAGCCTCGTCGAATGACGGCCACTCAGCCTCGTTAAGCATACCGCCGAAGTTCATCTGCTGCCAGATTTCCTCTGTAACGTGAGGTGCAAACGGGTTAACAATAAGGATTAGGTCACGTAGTTCAGCACGGTTGATTTTACCCACCTCGTAAATCTGATTGAGAAGGGTCATAACCGCTGCAATTGCAGTGTTGAACTTCATCGCCTCAATGTCTTCTGACACCTTTTTGATTGTTTTGTGCATTGCACTTGAAAGTTCTGATGAGTACTCGTCGCCGTCGGTTACCATATCCTGAAGTTTCCACAGTCTGTCGATAAAACGCTTGCAGCCCTTAACGCTTGACTCGCTCCAAGGAGCAGCCTGCTCGTAGTCGCCCATAAACAGTACATAGGTACGCAGTACGTCTGCACCGTAAACGTCAACAACTTCGTTGGGGTCGATAACGTTGCCACGTGACTTACTCATCTTTACACCGTCGGGACCGAGAATGAGACCCTGTGCGGTTCTTTTAAGATACGGTTCTTTAAACGGTACTGCACCGATATCGTAAAGGAATCTGTGCCAGAAACGTGAGTAAATCATATGGCGTGTAACGTGTTCCATACCGCCGTTGTACCAGTCAACAGCACCCCAGTATTTAAGTTTATCCATATCGGCAAGAGCCTTGTCGTTATGCGGGTCGATATAACGCAGGAAATACCACGACGAGCCTGCCCACTGCGGCATTGTATCGGTTTCTCTTTTAGCGTCGCCGCCGCACTTAGGACACTTGCAGTTTACGAAGGAGTCTATCTTTGCAAGCGGGCTTTCGCCGTCCTGACCCGGTTCAAAGTTTTCTACCTCCGGAAGTCTGAGCGGCAGTTCCTCGTAAGGCACTGCAACAAGTCCGCACTTTGGGCAGTGTACAATAGGAATCGGTTCGCCCCAGTAACGCTGACGGTTGAACGCCCAGTCCTTCATTTTGTACTGCACGCCCTCGTCGCCGATGCCCTGTGCTTTGAGATGGTCAATCATTTTGGCGATTGAGTCCTTTTTGTTGTCCATACCGTTGAGGAAATCGGAGTTAACCATCTCGCCGTCGCCTGTGTAAGCCTCAACAGTGATGTCGCCGCCCTTGATTACCTCAATAATATCTATGCCGAATTTCTTTGCAAATTCCCAGTCACGCTGGTCGTGTGCCGGCACAGCCATAATTGCACCCGTGCCGTAACCCATCATTACATAGTCGGAAATGTAAACAGGGATGTCCTTGCCGTTAACGGGATTTTTAGCGGTAATGCCGTCGATGCATACGCCCGTCTTATCCTTTACAAGCTGTGTGCGTTCAAACTCGGTTTTCTTTGCACATTCCTTGCGGTAGTCTTCAATTGCAGAGAAGTTTGAAATTCTGTCCTTATACTTATCAATAAGCGGATGCTCGGGTGCGATAACCATAAAGGTTACGCCGAAGAGTGTGTCGGGACGGGTGGTGTAAATTTTAAGTTCCTCGGGAACTTCGTTAATACTGAAGTTTACAAACGCACCACGTGACTTGCCAATCCAGTTAATCTGCTGCTGCTTTACGTTGGGAAGATAATCAACTTCTTCGAGTCCTTCAAGGAGTTTGTCTGCGTACTCGGTAATTCTGAGATACCAAACATCCTTTGACTTCTGAACAACGTCGCTGTGGCAGATATCGCACTTGCCACCCTGAGAGTCCTCGTTTGAGAGAACAACCTTACATGACGGGCAGTAGTTAACAAGGGTTTTGTCACGGAAAGCGAGACCGTGTTCAAACATCTTGAGGAAAATCCACTGAGTCCACTTGTAGTAGTTTTCGTCGGTGGTGTCGATTACTCTGTTCCAGTCGAACGAAAAGCCTACACGCTTGAGCTGAGACGTGAACTTTTCGATATTCATATCGGTTACCTTACGTGGATGGATACCCGTTTTAATCGCATAGTTTTCGGTCGGCAGACCGTATGCGTCAAAACCAATCGGGAAAAGAACGTTGTAGCCCTGAAGACGACGCTTACGTGAAACGACCTCCAGACCCGAATAAGCCTTGATGTGACCTACGTGCATACCTGCACCGGACGGATACGGGAACTCTACAAGTGCGTAAAACGGCTCTTTTTCAGAGTTGTCAACTGCGTTGAAAGTACCCTTTTCGTCCCAGATGTCCTGCCACTTTTTTTCAATCTCTTTAAAATTATAATCCATTATTAAGTCCTCCTACTCCTTAACAATCAAATCTTCAATATCAACCTTTTCGCCGTCTTCCCAAAGGCGTTCTATCTGATAGAAATTACGCTGCTCTTTGTAAAGCACGTGAACAACCACGCCGATGTAGTCAAGGCAAATCCAGTCGGACGCCTTACCCTCGATGTGATGCGGCTCAATTCCCTGCTCCGACAGTTTGTACTCAACCTCGTCGGCAATCGCCTTTAGCTGAGTGTTAGAGGTTGCTGTTGCTATTACAAAGTAATCGGTAAGAACGGTGATATCGTTAACTCTGATTACTTCAATATCGCTGCCTCGCTTGGAGTCAATTGCCTTAACGGCGGTTTTTACAATGTCTAAATAATTTTCCATATTAAATCCTTTCAACCTTATTGCCTCCCTTGTTAAAGGGAGGGGGACCGCTTGCGGTGGAGGGATGGTCGTTTCATTTACAATTATGTTTAATCAAGCGACAATCCACCTGACAAGTTGCTTCACAACTCGTCTTTCCCCTTTTAGCAAGGGGACAAATCAGTTTCTCGCCTTACGGCTCAAACAATCGTTGTAGCAATTGATAGTATCCGGATGAATCTGTCTGCCCTGTTTTACTATGCTTGTGATTGTGTAAGACAGTGAGTAAAGCATACCGTCAAGCAGACCGTCGTCCGTTTTTTGCCTCATAACATCAACGTCGGGGTAGTCCCTGTCCGCTGAAGTAAAGTCGGCAAGGTAAATTATCATCTCAAACAGCGTCATATTCTCACGCCCTGTGGTGTGGTAACGTATACCGTTTATTATGTCGCTGTCGGTGATTCCGAGTTCGCTTTGCACAAAAGCAGCACCGCTCATCTGATGATACACCTTTTTGTTATTTATTTCAAGCAGCGTCATCGTTTCGTACTTTTCAATGAGTTCACGCTGAATGTCATAGTCAGTTTCTTTGGTGACGTCGTGAAGTATGCCTGCAACATACGCCTTTTCGGCGTCAACGCCGTGCCTGACTGCAAGCTCTCTCGCTTTTTCAGCCACGCACACGCTGTGGTGAAAGCGGTAAGGCGAAAGCCTGTCTTTAATTAGTTTTATGTATTCGTCCGTGTTATACATATAAATTGTTGTCCCTGATATATTTTTCAACGGCGGGCGGTACAAGTCCCGTAATGCTGATGCCGTTTTTTACTCTGTTTCTGATTTCGGTAGAACTGAGTTCCACAACGTCAAAATGTGCCACTATGCTCGACTGCATAAACCCGTTCTCCGCTCTGAAACGGAGCATCATTTCGAGTTCGTCGTTATGCCTTGCGGCAGAACAGACAGTAACCGAACGTGTAATTTCCCGTGCTTTGTACCAGGTATCAAAACTCAGGTACTGGTCTGAACCGATTATTAAATACAGTTCGTCGTCGGGGTACTCAGTCCTTAGTTCGTTGAGTGTGTCGAAAGTGTAACTGCTTCCGTTTCGGCGAAATTCTATATCTGACACTTCAAACCTGCTGTCGCCCTCAAATGCGGCAATAAGCATATTTATACGGTGCTGACCGGATACAAGTTCCCCTGACGCCTTATGCGGCGGAATATGGGTGGGAATAAGAATTACTCTTTCGAGTCCGAGTTTGTCGATAAAGCTGTTTACAAGGTGCAAATGCCCGTTGTGAAACGGATTGAAGGCACCGCCGAATATACCGCATTTCATCGGCTTCTGCCCTGCTTTTTATCACGGTCGTTTTTATACCGTGGGCGGTCATAAACGGCATAAGGATTTTTCTGCTCCTTTTCACGCTGTCTTGCTCTCATACCCTTGATTTTTACTTTTTTCTTTGCGGTAGCCTTTGCCGAGCCTGAGCCACGCTTCTTCTTTTTTTCAGCTATACGTTCCTCGTCAGCCTCACGCCAAAGCACAATAACGCCACCGATTACCTGTATAACCTCTGCACCGAGAACGGGTGCAAGTTCGTTTGCAAGTTCTTTGGGAGTTTTTGGTGCGGTTTCGAGATGTACCCTGATTTTGATGAGTTCTCGCACGTCAAGCGTGTCATCAATCTGAGAAATGAGGTTGTCGGTGATGCCCTCTTTGCCTATCTGAATAATCGGCTCGAGTCCGTTTGCCTTGGCACGCAGAGCCGCTCTTTCCTTTGAAGTCATATTATTTTCTCCAGTTCTTCTGTTAATTTACGGAGTGCGTTGCCACGGTGGGAGATTTTATCTTTCTCTTCTGCAGAGTATCTGCCGAACGCTCTGCCGTCAACAAGAAACAGAGGGTCGTAGCCGAAGCCCTCGTGTCCGTCACGCTCAAATCCGATGTGTCCGTGGCACTCGCCCCTTACAGTGATTTCTCTGCCGTCGGGGAACACGCAGCAGATGGCACATACATAGTATGCCGTTCTCTGCTCCATAGGTACGCCGTCGAGTTTTTCAAGCAAAAGGTCGTTATTCGCCTCGTCATCGCCGTGACCTCCCGAAAAACGTGCAGAGTAAATTCCGGGGGCACCGTCAAGGTAGTCAACGCAAAGTCCGCTGTCGTCTGCAATAGACGGCATATTCGTAAATTCGCACGCTGCGTGAGCCTTGAGCTTTGCGTTGTCCTCAAAGGTTTCGCCGTCCTCGACTACGTCGGGGAGTTCTATGCCAAGCATCTTTGCGGTAACTACATTTATTCCGAGCGGAGAGAGAATTCTCTGCATCTCCGCAAGTTTTTTCATATTATTGGTCGCTAAAATAAAGTTAGTCATTATTTTCTGCTCCGGATACAAATTCAGTAAGTGCGTCGTCGTCCTCGTGGTTCGGTTTCATATCAAAGAGTGCCGAAGCAAATGCGTCTGCGTCGAACGGCTGAAGGTCGTCGATGCCCTCGCCTACACCGATAAATTTAACGGGAACATCAAGTTCGTTGTTGATTGCAAGTACTACGCCGCCACGGGCTGTGCCGTCAAGTTTGGTAAGGATAATACCTGTAATTCCTGCTGCATCTTTGAAGTCCTTTGCCTGATTAACTGCGTTCTGACCTGTTGTGGCGTCAAGAACAAGCAGCGTTTCACGGGAGGCGTCGGGAAGTTCACGGTCGATTACACGGCTGATTTTATTGAGCTCGTCCATAAGATTTTTCTTGTTGTGGAGTCTGCCTGCAGTGTCGATGATAATTACATCGCTGCCCCTTGCCTTGCCCGCCTGAATAGTATCATAAACAACGGCA
>SVQF01000098.1 GCA_015065445.1 Oscillospiraceae bacterium
TCAGTTCGTTGCTTAAATCTTAATATTCTACTTCAAGTCGGTTTTTTGTGCTGTCTGCACATTCTGGGGCAGTTCAGAGCGGTTGCGTTTTTTGATGTCAGATATTTTATTATTTGCTTATTGCCTTGCCGTTTACGTAGAGGGTGTAACCGTTAAAGTTGATGTTGCTGTATGTGGAGTCAGCGTCGTCAAGAGAGGTTACGTACGAGTCGCCCGTAAGGGTGATTGTTGAGTTTTTGTCAAGAGTGAGCGTAATTTCTTTTGCGGTTTTATCACCGTTGATTGTACCTGTATAGGTTGAATTTTTAAGCGTGATTGCCGCTGTGGAAATACTGTCAACTTCTATATTTCCGTCAAGAGTCTGGTTAGTTGCGTTGAGGGTTACGTTGCCGCCGTTTGAACCGCTGTTGCCCCACTCGCTTGTACCCATGGCACTTATAAGAGTGCCGCTGCCGTAACTGAGTTTTGTATTTGTAAGATTGATTACCGCATCGGTATTTGTTACAAAGAACATAGGAGCCGTTTTGTAGTAGCTGCTGTTTTTGTCAACCGAAAGGCTGGAATTCTTTGCCGTGAAAGTTCCTGTGCCTTCACTTGCGTCGCCGCTCATTGACTGGTAAATCATTATGCCTGCAACGTCCACGTCGCCACGGTTACCCGCACCGCTTGCGGTGAGTGTTGAGTTGGTAACAGTCGCCGAATTCTTGCCCTCTATAACAACCATCTGAGCACCGTTTGCAGTACCCTTTGTGTTGTCAATCGAGATATTACCTGTTGAGTAAATAACAGGTGAGCCTGCACCGTTTGTGGTAAGATTTGAGTTGTTTACGATTACTGTTCCTTCGCCTCTGTCTGTGGCAAGAGCTGCACACGAGCCGCCCTGCGTTGTAATTGTAACGTTGTCAGCCTCTATATATCCGCCGTAGGTTGCGTCAAGTCCTCTTGATGACGACGAACCTGTAGTAGTGATTGTGGTGTCCTTAACATAAATCTTTGAGTTTTCGCCCGTCGAAAAGACTGCGTTTGCACCCTTGGCGTTTGTTGATATTGTTGCACCTTCTATTGTTGCGGTAGAGTCTGCCTGAACAAGCACGGCTGCGTTAATTCCGTAGAATTCGGAATTTTCGGTGTTGGTGCTGTCGCCCGACTCTTTGTTGACAGTGCCTGTTATTGTTGCGTTGCCGCCGTTTGTTACAAGCACCGCACTTTCGTCAGATTCGGTTGAAGTGTATGACGAATCAAGACTTTCTTCCTTGCCGTCAACAGTTGTTGCACCGTTTGCGTCCACGCTTTCTGCGGAATCGCTGCCACCGGGCATTCCGCCCTTACCTTCCATAGAAATACTGTGAGAACCCGTGTTGCTGCAGGTTGCCGCAACATCGCCTACAGTGAGTGCCGATGCAAGCATTACCGTTGCAAGTGCAAAGATAAGAATTCTCCTGCCGCCTTTAAGGCTTTCACGCACGCCACGTTTGTTCATATGAGACATAATAAGATAGATTGCAAGTGCTGCGATACCTACACTTTCGACTGCGAACGCAACATAGTACCAGGCGGAAAGTGACTTACTACCGTGGCGGTCGCCCTTCATTTCACGTTTGTCGAATGATTTGCCGTCTGAATTTTCGTTGCTGTCGCCGTCTGGCATCTCGGGTGGCTGAGCGTTTGAGTCGCCGCTTTCGCTGTCGCTGCTCGGCATCTCGGGCGGCTGAGCGTTTGAGTCGCCGCTTTCACTGTCGCCGCTCGGCATCTCAGGTGGCTGAGCGTTTGAGTCGCCGCTTTCACTGTCCGAACTGTTCGTACTCGGTGGTCCGCCCTGCATATGCGTCTGTACTCCTGCCAAAAGGCTACTCTGTGCCGAATCGACAGTGACGAACGCTGCCAAAGCAAACATTACTATCATAACTATCATTATAATATTTCTGAATCTTCTCTGTTTCTTTTTCATCAGGTTCAACTCCTTTTTGTTTTGTTGAGCACATATTACAACGGCAAAATTAAACGAAAGTTAAAAACCGAAGTTTTTTAAAAAAACTTCGGTTTTAGTATTATGCTTTGAATATTACTTTAAACGTTGTTTTGCCGTCTGAGGACTTTGCCGTTATTACGGCACCGTGCAAAAGGCATATGTTTTTTGCAATTGCAAGACCGAGACCGTAGCGGTTTTCGTTGCGGTTGCGTGATTCGTCAGCTCTGTAAAACCGCTCAAATATCTTTTCTTCCTCGCCCTGCGGAATTCCCTCGCCCTCGTTTGTAACGGTAAGGATTATGTCCTTATCACGCTTGAGAGCAACTTCAATTTTGCCGCCTTTTTCGCTGTGCTTTACGGCGTTATCAAGCAGAATTGACATTAACTGTTGTATTTTAAAGCTGTTCATATTAAGCTCTATTCCGCTCTCGATACTATCTGTCAGGGTTACGCCCTTTTCGAACATAACGCCTTCAAATGTGAGTGCGGATTTTTCCACAAGCTTTGACAAATCGCCGACTGCGAACTCGCTTTTGTCCTCTGCCGACTCGCTTTTTGCGAGGTCAAGCAGGTCGGCAATAAGTTTGTTCATACGTTCGCTTTCCGTTTTTATATTTTCGAGCCATTTTGTTTCTGAGGGATTGCCCTCGAGTGCGTCGGCACTTGCAATAATTACCGAAAGCGGCGTTTTCAGTTCGTGCGATGCGTCTGCAATAAACTGCTTTTGCTTTTCAAAACTTTCGTCAACGGGACGGGTTATACGCAACATAAGTATGCGTGCGGCAAGAAAAATAATCGCCTCGGCAATCAGGTAAAGTAACAGCGAATATAAAAGCGTGCTGCGAAGGGTCTGCTTTGTGCTGCTGTTATCAACAATGACAATTGATGAGTTTGAATTATATGAATACGAATAATCGGCAAAATACAGATTGCCTATGCTCTGCTGAAAACTCTGCGAAATCACAGTAGTTGCAATATCTTCAATTTCGCTGTCGCTGACGCCGTTATCGGAATGGTTTATAACGCCGCAGATTTTGTTGTTTTCATCAAGCAGAACGGTGTAAACAGTTTTGTCCATAAACCTTATGTCGTCCATACTTTCAAATTCGGGCTTGAAATTCTTGCTGTCCGACGGCGGTTTTATATTGCCGAAATTTCCCATTTTCTCCGTCTGCATAAGGCTGCGTTTTACCGAGTTGTAACTCTGGTTGTACGATACGATATTGTATCCGCAGAACACGGCGGTTGTAAACAGGGTCAGTATTAAAAATATAACTGCAAAAACCTGTTTTTTGAGTTTCTTCATTGTGATTTCTCCATCCTGTATCCCATACCACGAACGGCTTTTATGTTAACGCCCGCACCTATAGCCTTGAGTTTTTTGCGGATAAACGAAAGATACGCCTCGAGGTTGTTTGACTCAATTTCGTTATCGTAGCCCCACACCTTGTCATAAATCTGCTCTTTTGACAGAATGCGTTCGGGGTTGTTAATAAAGTATTCAAGGAGCTGAAACTCCTTATTAATTACATTTATGCTTTCGCCCGTTGCAGTGCAGGTGAGGTTTGACGTGTCGGTATTCAGCCTGATGTCGCCGAATTCTATATAATCCTTTTTAATGTCCGAGATGTCCTGACGCAGCTGGATGTTAACCCTCGCCATAAGTTCGTCCATATGAAACGGCTTTGTGACGTAGTCGTTTGCACCGCCTGTGAGTCCCTGCAACTTGTCCTCGAGCATACTTTTTGCGGTGAGCATTATCACCTTTGAAGTTATGCCTTCCTCACGGATTTCTGCCAGAATTTCAAATCCGTTCATCTTGGGCAGCATAACGTCGAGTATGATAAGGTCATATATTCCGCTTTCGGCGTTGTAAAGTCCGTCCTCTCCGTCGAGCGAAATATCGACCTCGTAATTTTCTTTTTTCAGCCTTGCTGCTATTACGTCCGCAAGCTTGAATTCGTCTTCAACTACTAATATACGCATATAATCACCTTGTTAATAATATCATATTAATTGCTTTTAGTAAAGATTTAAGCCGTATTTGTTTCTGATATACAGAGAACCTGCGAACGGGGTATTCGCAGGTCCGCTGTATGAAAGGAGAGTGTTTTGGGGAAGGGGGATTACTTCCCTCGGCTATAAGATACAACACAAATATTAAACGAAAATTAAATCTTGATATTGTGTTAATTTAATAAATTATTGCAAAATATGTCGATATATGGTATATTTATTATTGTATTATCTGAAAGGACTTGTTTTTATGAAAAAAATTATTTCTCTGTTACTTTGTATTGTATTTGTTTTTGCAATGTTCGGCTGCTCAAAGAAGGACGCCGAGCCTGCCGCAGAAACCACAACAGTGCCGACCACTGTTGCCGAAACCACAACCGAGGCTCCTGTTAACACTGCTAACCCGCTGACAGGCGAAAAGAAGTATAACAAAAACGCCATAGGCAAAAGACCTGTTGCGATTGTTGTTGAAAACCTCAGCCCCGCAAGACCGCAGTGGGCAATCGGCACGTCCGATATTATTATGGAAGGCGAGGTTGAAGGCGGAATAAGCCGTATGCTCTGGATTTACGCCGACTACACCTCCGTTCCCGAAAAGGTCGGACCTATCCGTTCGGCAAGACCGTCGTACGTAAAGTTTGCTAAACTCTTTGACGCTGTATATATTCACTGGGGCGGCAGCCACAGCAAGTCGGGTTACGTAGGCGGATACGAAACCATCAAGAAGTTAAAGGTTGACGACGTTGACGGAATGAACGGCGGCAAGCTCTTTGGCAGAGACCAGACGAGAAGCGTATCGTCCGAACACCGTGGAATACTTTACGGCGACAAAATCCCGAAAATTATTAAGGAAAAGAAGTTCAGAACAGCCGCTTCGGACACAATCACAACGCTTTCGTTCAACGACAAGGCACAGGCTGTAGGCACCGACAAAGCAAACAAGGTTAACGTTAAGTTCTCGTCAAGAACCGACACAAGAAAATTTGCGTTCAGCACAAAGGACAACTGCTACCACACAGACGACTGGAAAACGGACGTTAAGTTCAAGAACATTGTAATTCTTCAGGACACAAGCACATACATAACAACGCCGTACAAAGGCAGTTCCACAACGTATCTTAACTACGACTACAAGGGCGGAAACGGCTATCTTGTTTCGATGGGAACAAGAACAAAAATCAAGTGGGACACCACGGGCGGAACGCTTAATCTCAGAACCGCCGACGGCAAAGACCTTAAACTGAACCCGGGTAAATCATACATAGGCTTTTCGTCAACCAACCACGACGGCAAAGTTACGTTTGAATAAGGTAAAAAGCAACCTCATACGAGGTTGCTTCAGACTGTCGACAAAGGGCAGAACCACGCCTGAAATTACAATATTAGCCCGTAGGGGCGGATAACATCCGCCCGCAAAGCAAATAACATCCTGAGTATTTGAAAAGCCTTGCAAACATCGAGTTTGCAAGGCTTTTAGCGTTTTTCGTTTTTTGCGAACAAGCGGTACCATCGTACAGCAAAGTTCGCAAGAAAACGAAATTCTGCACCTTTCTCAAAAGTCTAACAGCGTGTAGACCTTGTTAATTTGGTTTGTCTACACGCTGAGCCGACTTACAGCAGTAAGTCGGCTTTATTATTTTGCGGTAACTGTATTATTTTGTTTGGCAATTTATTTGACAAGTATATTTAAACACTATTTATATTTTTAGTCAAGGCTATAATAAATGCTTAAAAGTTACCGATACCGTTTGCCTTGAGTCTTTGAACTTGAGTCTTGAGTCTTTGTTCTTGAGTCTTGAGTCTTTGAACTTGAGTCTGAAAAATTTATTTTTCTTGCAACACTTTGGCATATATTTTATACTTAACATATGAAAGCTTTCAAAAGGTGGTGACATAATGAACGAAACCGAACTTGTAAGTCGTGCAAAATCGGGCGACAGGGAAGCGTTTGCAGAACTCTATGGGTTGTACAAAGACAGACTG
>SVQF01000099.1 GCA_015065445.1 Oscillospiraceae bacterium
CCGTCGTGCTGAGGGGCTGTGGAAACAGGCATACCGTCAATATCGGAATACGGTATAACTGCTGCTACATCAATTTCTTCAGTGAAACTACCGAGTCCCGAACCTAGAACAATTGCAATTTCAGGAGTGCAGTCAGTTACTGAACGAATATATTTGGTTTGATTTTCGTACATCTGTCTTACCTCTTAAAATGAATTAATAGTATTATAATGGAATTATCCTGATAAATCAATTAAATTTTAATAATCTATTGCAATATTAAAATTAATCTGCTATTATTAATAAGTAAAAATATCGATTGCCTACGGAGGAAATACGATGAAAAGAGTAATTTCAATACTTCTTGCAGTTATGCTTACTTTAAGTGCCGTTTTCGCCCTCAGCGGATGCGGTAAAAATAAAGCTGAAAGCTATGACCTCGTGCTTATTACGGACGGTGCCGCTGTTAATGACAAAGGCTACAACCAGAGTGCATGGGACGGCGTAAAGTCATACGGCGATAAAAATGATATGACATACCGTTATTACCAGCCTGCACTTGATGAAGAGGGCAATCTTCCTCTTGAAACTATCAAGAACTATATCGACATTGCTGTTAAAGACGGTGCTAAGTATATTGTTCTTCCGGGCGAGGTTTTCGCTGTTGCTGCGTACGAAATCGCACCCACATACAGCGACGTTAACTTTATTCTTGTTGACGCACTTCCTCATTCTCAGGATGACAATACTCTCCGTCTTCAGTCAAACGTTATGAGCGTTAAGTTCAATACTCTTCAGGCTGGCTATCTTGCAGGCTACTCCGCTGTAATCGACGGTTATAAAAAGCTTGGTTTTGTGGGAAGTATTAATTCAGAAGACTCTGTAAACTACGGTGCAGGATATGTCCAGGGAGCCGCTTATGCAGCAGATGAACTCAATACTCCCGTAGTTATGGATTACGCCGAATTCGACAATCCAAATCTCGCTTATGATTACTCATTTACTGTTAAGCCTGTTTACAAAAAAATCAGTGATTCTAAAGAAAAAACATTCAAAGTCAACGTTGTTGACGGCATTGGTTCGGGCGTGTATACCGACGGTGAGAATGTTCAGATTACCTGCAATCCTGCACCCGAAGGTAAGCGTTTTGACCACTGGGAAGTTAAGTCCGACACAGAGGGCGTTAAGGATAAGAAGGTTAATATCTCTTCCAAGAAAGATTGGCAGATGAATCTCCTCGTAGGCGATTGCGACTGCACAATCACTCCTGTGTGGGCTGATACAGAAACGGTAAAACTCAGCGTTGCACTTCCTCAGTATACTCAGCAGAACGAAAGCACTGCTGTAATGAGCTCTGAGAGCGAAACATATTTTGCTCCCGTAAACAGTTCATACTGGGTAAATGCACCTGCCGCTCCGTCGGGATATGTGTTTGACCACTGGGAAACAGAAAATGCCGAAATTATTGATAATATTAACGAAAAGGGAATAAATGTTTCAGTTTCGGAAAAAGACATACAGCTCACCCCTGTTTATGTCAAGTCGGAATATCCCACATTTGATGTAACTGTTGAAAACGGAACAGGCTCCGGCTCGTATGTAACAGGTGACGATGTTGAAGTTGTTGCCGATGCACCTGAAGACGGCTATATGTTCTATAAATGGGAAAACGTTGACAATCAGGGACTTGCATCGGGTATTGCGATGGAAAATGAGTTCTGTTATAAAACAAGCTTTGAGATGGTTGATCGCTTTGCGTCGGTATCTGAGAGTATGTACGACAGCGGTACACAGGTTGTATTCGGTGGCGGAAGTCCGCTCTCAGACTCAATCTTCCTTTCTACATGGGAGTTTGATTATCAGGTTTACGCATTCGGCTCAGGCTTTGACGAGGCGGAAAAAGGTAACTGCCTTGCTTCAGTTGTAACCGACTACAATCAGGCAATTCAGCTTGCTGTTAAAGAGTTCAAAGGCGGCTCAATATTTACCGCTGATTGCTCAAACAACTGCATCTATGTAACAGGAAAGTCTGTTAATGAATTCCAGCTTGACGGTGAGGGCAAACCTACCGAAGACAAGGACGGAAACAAGATTAAAGACGAAAACTATAACGAACATTATGCTACTATCTATAAAGCATTAAGTGAAGGTAAAATAGTTCCTCAGCCTGTAAGGTCCGGTCAGGACGTAACGGCAATAAGCAATTCTGCTTGTATGTCGCTTAATTACAGAGTATCCAAATAATCAAAAGAAGGTTGCGATGCAACCTTCTTTTTTAGTCCATATTAAGATATTCGTTAACCGCAAGTGCGTCGCAACGCTCGTTATACGGGTGGCCGTTGTGTCCTTTGACCCAGCAGAACTCAACACGGTGTATGTTTAACTGAGGAATAAGTTTTTGCCACAAATCAACGTTAAGTACGGGCTTTTTATCTGCTTTACGCCAGTTATTCTTAACCCAACTGTTCAGCCAGCCCTGATTTATTGCGTCGCAAACATACTTTGAGTCTGTGGTAAGCGTAACTTCACATGGCTCTTTCAGAGCTTCGAGTGCCTTGATTACTGCAGTGAGTTCCATTCGGTTATTTGTTGTTTCTTTTTCTCCACCGGACAGTTCTTTTTCTGCTCCGTTATATACAAGCACGGCACCCCAGCCGCCTTTACCGGGGTTGCCCGAACATGCACCGTCGGTGTATACTTCAACTTTTTTCAAATTATCACATCCATTTTGAATATTCTATCATTAAATTTGGTAATAATCAATAAGGAGTTTTATTTTACTTGACTTTGCTTTTAATATATTTTATTATATATAAGACTAATTGTATTTATTGGCGTTGCCGTTTATAAATTTTTAAATAATTAGGAGGTTTATATTTTAATGGCAAAAGAAAACAGGATGCCAAATAAGGCGTATGGCGGAAAACGGAATTCCAACAGACGCTATTATACCTACAGAAAGGCATCAAAGAAATCTGATGTTGTTCCCTCAAAACCGAAGGAAAAGGTTAAGATTTCTTTTCTGGGAGGTATGAATGAAATCGGTAAGAATATGACGCTCTACGAGTATCAGAACGATATGTTTATTGTTGACTGCGGACTTGCGTTTCCTAATTCTGATTTACCCGGCGTTGACCTCGTTATACCCGATTTCACCCATATTGTTAATAACCAGGAAAAAATCAGGGGAATTATTATCACTCACGGTCACGAAGATCATATCGGCGGTCTCGCATATCTGCTTAAAAAAGTAAATGTGCCTGTTTACGCTACAAAACTTACAATCGGACTCATCAAGGGTAAACTCGAAGAACACGGTATTTTAAACAAGGCAAAACTCGTGGAGATTAAGCCGAGGGATAATATAACGCTCGGTCACTTCAATATTGAGCTTATCCACGTAAACCACTCAATACCCGACTCCGTAGGACTTTCCATCAGATGTCCTGCAGGTACAATTATTCAGACGGGTGACTTCAAGATTGACACAACCCCTGTTGACGGAGAAATGATTGACCTTCCACGATTTGCTGAGTACGGTAAAAAAGGTGTGCTTGCACTTCTTTCGGATTCTACTAACGCCGAACGTCCCGGCACAACAATGAGTGAAAGTATGGTCGGCGAAAGTTTTGAGTTGCTTTTCAGAAAAGCAAGGTCAAAGAGAATTATCGTTGCAACATTTGCTTCGAACATTCACCGCATCCAACAGATAATGGATGTTGCGGACTCAAGAGGACGCAAGGTTGCCGTCATTGGACGCAGCCTCGAAAACCTCGTGTCAGTAGGTGCTGAACTCGGTTATCTGAATGTTCCTGAAAATATTCTTATTCCTATTGAGCAAATCAGAAATTATCCCGACGAAAAACTTGTAATTATTACAACAGGTTCACAGGGTGAGCCGATGTCTGCACTCACTAAGATTTCTCTTGGTGAACACCGAAAAGTTTCTATTACGCCGAACGATTACGTTATAATTTCTGCAACACCAATTCCGGGCAACGAAAAAATGGTCGGCAACGTAGTAAACGCACTGATTAAAAACGGCGTGGAAGTTATATATGAAAATATGTACGACGTTCACGTTTCGGGCCATGCCTGTCAGCAGGACTTAAAGCTTATGATAGGACTTGTAAAGCCTAAGTTCTTTATTCCTGTTCACGGCGAGCAGAAACACCTTGTTAAGCATGCTTCGCTGGCTCAGTCCATGGGAATTCCTAACGATAATATTTTTATCGGCGACATCGGTAACAGCATTGAACTTTCTGATGATGGCATAAAAAAGGTTGAAAATGTTCCTTCGGGCGAAGTTTATGTTGACGGCTACGGCGTAGGCGACGTCGGCAATATCGTTCTTAACGACCGCAAGCATTTGTCTCGTGACGGAATAATTATCATAGTTGCTGCAATTGACAGTGAAAGCGGTTACGTAGTTTCGGGTCCTGATGTTGTATCAAGAGGTTTTGTATTCGTTAAAGAAAACGAAGAACTTATGAATTGTGCCAAGGAAGTTGCCGAAGGCGTTTTTCAGAAGTTCTATGACAAGAATTATC
Source organism: Oscillospiraceae bacterium (assembly GCA_015065445.1). GTDB lineage: Bacteria > Bacillota > Clostridia > Oscillospirales > Acutalibacteraceae > Eubacterium_R. Next base: position 4,530 of record SVQF01000099.1, read on the forward strand.
ACGACTGGAACGCTATCAAAACCAAGATGCGTGACGAAGTTTCGCATCTTATGTATGAGCGTACCAAGCGTTCACCAATGATTCTGCCTATATTTATGGAGGTGTAAAAATGAAGGTTATTTTACAGCAGGATGTAAAATCACTCGGCAAAAAAGGCGAACTTGTTAACACAAGCGACGGCTATGCAAGAAACTTCCTTTTCCCAAAGGGTCTTGCAATCGAAGCTAACGCCAGTGCAATGAATGATTTTAAAAATAAAGAAAAGGCAAAGCAGTTCCATAAAGCCGAGGAACTCAAAGCTGCAAACGCAGTTAAAGACAAACTCGACGGTAAAACAGTTAAACTCACTGCAAAAGCGGGTGCAAACGGCAAGCTGTTCGGTTCTGTAACGTCTAAAGACGTTGCGGCAAAACTCAACACTGAGTTTGGCGAACAGATAGATAAAAGAAAAATTTCTATGCCCGACGTAAAAGCCTTCGGCACAGTACAGGCGGAAGTTAAGGTGTATCAGGGTGTAGTTGCAAAAATTTTTGTTCAGGTAACTGAAGAGTAAGAGGTAAATAAAATGCCTGATAATATTAATGTTTCGTTGCCTTATAATATGGAGGCAGAGCAGAGTGTTCTCGGCAGTATTCTACTTAACCCAAAATGCTTTGACGATGTGCTGATGCATATTAAATCCGATGCGTTTTATGTTCCGATGCACAGAGATATTTTTGCAGCAATGGAGTCGATGTTCATATCGAAAAACGGTGCAATCGACCCTGTTATTATTGCTGACTCACTTGCAAAAAGCGGTACAAGTAATCTTTCAGAGGCTAAGGCGTATCTGTTTGAACTTTCACAAATTGTGCCATCTGCGGCAAATGCCGAAAAATACGCTCAAATTGTAAAAGAGCAGTACTATCTTCGCCTGCTTATTACAGTTTCGCAGGGGATTATCGATAAAGCGAGTTCGGGAACTGCAGACGCATCAACACTTCTTGACAGTGCAGAGCAGGATATTTACGACATCCGTCAGGGTAAAACAACAATCGGTCCTGAAAAGCTGTCTGTTGTAATAGAAAGCGTATATAGCAGGTTTAAAGAGCTTACGGGCGAGAACAAAGAAAAATATAAGGGTATTCCGACCGGTTTCGGTCTGCTTGATAAATACACAACAGGTCTTAATAAATCAGACTTTATACTTATCGGTGCCCGCCCTGCTATGGGTAAAACAAGTTTTGCACTTAACCTTGCAACCAACGTATCTGTTGCCGCTAAAAAGAAGTGTGTTTTCTTCTCGCTTGAGATGACAAAAGAGCAGCTTGCGGAAAGACTTCTTGCCTCAATGTCGGGCGTTTCGTCACAGAAATTCAGAACGGGCGAAATGACTGACGATGAGTGGATAAGAATTGGCAACGTTGCAG
>SVQF01000100.1 GCA_015065445.1 Oscillospiraceae bacterium
GTGATTGAAACATAATGCTATCGCATTATGTTAATAATCACTTCGCCGTCACTCCTCTTCCGAGCAAAATTTCGCAAAGCTGCTTTTTGCTCGGTTCCGCCTTCGGCGGTTTTGTCTGTTTTAGGCGGCTGCGTGATTGAAACATAATGCTATCGCATTATGTTAATAATCACTTCGCCGTCACTCCTCTTCCGAGCAAAATTTCGCAATGCTGCTTTTTGCTCGGTTCCGCCTTCGGCGGTTTTAATTAATATCTTTCTTTAAACTCACGTTCCATTGTGCGATTTGCCGCTTTTTTTGCTGCATCAGCACGCTTGTCGTAAAGTTTTTTACCCTTGCAGAGTCCTATTTCAAGTTTAGCTCTGCCTTTTTTAATATATAGTTCAAGCGGTATTATTGACAGTCCCTGTTGCTGTGATTCGCCAAAGAGTTTCATAATCTCTCTTTTGTGCATCAACAGTTTCTTTTTTCGCATTGGGTCACGGTTAAAACGGTTGCCCTGCTCGTAAGGTGATATGTGCATACCTATTGCATACATTTCGCCATCGTCAACCGAACAAAAAGAATCTTTAAGATTAACTCTGCCAGCACGGATTGACTTTATTTCCGTGCCGAAAAGTTCTATGCCTGCCTCGTACTTATCCAACACAAAATAGTCGTGATAGGCTTTTTTGTTCTTTGCGACAGTCTTAACTTCTTCTGACAAGCCCATCACTCCTTTCGGTTATATAAGGCTTCTGCCCTCGATTGCTCTTGTGAGTGTTACTTCGTCCGCATACTCAAGGTCCGCACCGACGGGTACACCGTACGCAAGGCGGCTGACCGTAATACCCATTGGTTTGAGCAGACGTGATATATACATAGCGGTTGCCTCGCCCTCTACAGTGGGGTTGGTCGCCATAATAACCTCCTCAACTGTACCGTCGCCGAGCCGTGCGATAAGTTCTTTGATGCGTATCTGATCGGGACCGATATTATCCATAGGCGAGATAGCACCGTGCAGAACGTGGTATGTGCCATTGTATTCGTGAGTGCGTTCGATTGCCACAACGTCACGGGGGTCTTCAACAACGCAGATAACGCTCTTGTCCCTTGCAGCATCCTTGCATACAGGACAGAGTTCGTCGTCGGCGAGGTCGCAACAAATCTTGCACTGCTTGATTTTAGTATGTGCATCGGTTATGGCTTTAGCAAAATTGTTTGCTTCCTCGTCGGACAGACTCAGAACGTAAAACGCCATACGCTGTGCGGTTTTGTGACCAATGCCCTGCATACGCTCAAACTGGTCTATTAAGTTTTGCAGTGGTGCTAAGTTATGCATAATTAATTCTCCTGCGAAGCAGATTTCATCATAAAATGATTTCATCGGCATCAGCCGATTTCATCCTGCTTGGCAGGATTTCATTTAAAAGGTTATTGTTCAGTGTTATTTTTTGCAGTATTAATAGACGCTATTAGTAATCTTCTGATTGCACCGCAATCGTGTTGTAACAATTTTAATTTATCACTACTAATAAGTTCTGATTTTTCAAGGAGTTCAATCCAATATTCAGTTTCGTAACACTCTTTCAACGAAATTTGAAGTTTAGACACAAAATCCGCCCTGCTATGAGCATAATTCGCCTCACGAACATTTGCTCCGATTGAAGTCGCACTGCGTTCAAGTTGGTTTTTCAGAGCATAGTGTCCTTTTATATCGTCAACTATCTTTAACACTTTAACTGAAAAATCAAGTGTTAAATCGGCAAGCTTGTTTTTGCCCATTTTTTCCTCCATTAATGAAATCGTGCGAGCACGATGAAATCAAACGCATCGCATTTGATGAAATCCTCGAAATCTCTCGGATGAAATCGAAAGTATACTTTCGATTAATTAAAGTCCGGGGATGTTAAGTCCGCCTGTTGCGGCGTCCATCTCACGCTGAGCCTCTTCGTCAATCTGACGGTTAGCCTCGTTCAGAGCAGCTACAAGCATATCTTCGAGCATCTCTACGTCCTCGGGGTCAACGACCTCGGGATTGATGCCGATTGCCTTAACCTCGTGGTCGCCGGTCATAGTTACTTCTACCATTCCGCCGCCCGAGGATACAACGTACTCCTTCTGCTTGAGTTCTTCCTGCTTTGCCTCAATCTGCTCCTGCATCTTCTGTGCCTGCTTGAGCATCTGCTGCATATTCTGCGGTCCTGCACCGCCCATTCCCTTTGGAAGTCTTGCTTTCATAGTGTTCTCCTTTATTTTATCTCTATGTTCAAATTACCCTGTGCCTTCGAAATCAAATCTTCAAGCGGGTCTCTTTGTTCTGCTTTCTGTGAGTTCTTGCTTTTGAAAAGCCCGAGTTTGTACTGAATTCCCGTAACCTCATAAAGTGCCTTTTTGATTGCACGTGAGTGAATAGGATTTTTAATAAACGTTCTTACTGCCTCGTTCTGAGTGTCAATGAGGAAGAACTCGCCACGTGTTACGGCTCTTGAGCCGTTGAGTATTCCGAAAAGCGGAATATCGTCACGGTGGATAACGTCCATAAACTCGCCCCATCTTGTGAACGGCTGCTGCTCGTTTGAAACCGGTGTGCTGTCGGCGTTTGATGAATCCTCAGTCTGAACAGGTTCAGGTGTTTCTGCCTGCTGCTCGTCCTTAAACATAGCGGGCGGTTGTTCCTCTGAAAGTGGCTCGGGTACGGTCACTTCTTCTGCCTTTGATTTCTCTTCAGGTTCAACGGGCTTTGCGACCGGTACCGTCTGAGCAGTTTTTTGCACAGGAGTTTCTGCAGTTTTTACGGGTGCGGCAGGTATGCCGTTTTTAACACTGCGTTCGAGTTCCGAAAGACGTGACAAAATTGCGTCTGCCGACTCGCTGAGTTTTGGCTCACAGAGTTTGATAAACGCCATTTCCACCTCTATTCTTGCCGAAGCACCGCCTTTGATAGTAACGAGCGTGTTCTGGAACAAGTCGAGAGCGAAAAGCACGCTTTCTATTGTAAAATTCCTTGCACTGTCCTGTATTTTGCTGTACTCGTCATCTGTGCAGATAATCAGTTCACGGCTCTTTTTAACTGTCTTGACAACAAGGAAGTTTCTGAAATGATTAATCATCTCAACGCAGAGGCGTTCCATATCAAAACTGTTCTGATACAAATCCGAAATAACTGACATCGCAGCGTTTGAGTCTTGGTTTGCAATGCAGTCAGAAAGGCTGAACATTGCCTCACGGCCTGCAAGCCCTGCAACCTCGCTTACAAGGGTGCTTGTAACCTCTTTACTTCTGCCTGCACACTGGTCGAGTATTGAGAGTCCGTCACGCAGAGCACCGTCGGCAATACGGGCAATCAGAATTGCTGCGTCACTGTCGAGAGTTATGCCCTCCTGCTTTGCAACATCGTTAAGGCGAATAGCCATAGTTTCGGGCTGAATTCGTTTGAAGTCAAATCGCTGGCAGCGAGACAGAATAGTTGCAGGAAGTTTGTGAACTTCCGTTGTTGCAAGAATGAAGATAACGTGTGCGGGCGGTTCTTCAAGAGTTTTAAGAAGTGCGTTGAACGCACCCGTTGAAAGCATATGTACCTCGTCGATAATATAAACACGGTACTTGCCTTTTGAGGGCGTGTAGTTAGCCTCTTCACGAAGATTACGGATATTGTCTACGCCGTTGTTTGAGGCAGCGTCGATTTCAACAACGTCGTAGATTGAGCCGTTGTCGAGTCCTTTACAAACTTCGCACTCGTTGCAAGGTTCACCGTCGGTGTTATTTTCGCAGTTTACAGCCTTTGCAAGAATTTTTGCACAGGTGGTTTTACCCGTACCACGTGAGCCTGTAAACAGATAGGCGTGCGAAACTCTGCCGTTTTTAATCTCGTTTTTAAGCGTGGAGGTCACATGGTCCTGACCGTAGACATCGGCAAAGACCTTAGGTCTGTATTTTCTGTATAAAACCTGATACATATTGTTCCTCCATTTACAAATTCGGGCGGATAACATCCGCCCACCACAAATAATAATGCTTTTACGCCCTTTGCATAGCGTACAGACTTGTCTGAGGCACACAGAATAATCCACTTATTGCTGCTCGGTTCCCCGCCTGACAAGGTTCGTAGCATCCCGTCGCACAGGGCCCATACGCTACGCAAAAGACGCAAAAGCACTCTTTTCGTATAGTATTATACTATATTAGTATTATAAAATCAATATATTTTTTTATTACTTTTAAATTGCAACGGTAAACGAAATTGTGTCGCCTTTATACGACACACTCATTCTGCCGCCAAACTCTTTGACATAGCCCTGTGCCATTGCCAGACCTATACCGTAGCCGCCTTTTTTGCTGTTGTGCGACTCATCCTCACGGTAAAAACGGTCAAAGTATCGACTGAGGTCCTTGCCGGCACCTTCTTTGTAGGTATTGGAAACCGTTAGTTTCATACCCTTGCTTACGGTTTTGGGTGTGAGTGAAAGATTTACGTTTCCGCCTTCGTCACAGTACTTTGCAGCGTTATCAAGAAGAATTCCGGTAATCTGCCTTATGCCCTCATCAGTCGCTTTGAGCGAAATATTTTCGGCAACGCTGAAGTCAAAGCTTATGCCCTGCTGTGAAAACACCGGTTTAAAATCATTTGCACAGTCGCTTACAACTTTGCTTGCGTTAACTGTGACAAGTTCTTTTTTGTCACCCTCGCCGAATTTTGAAATTGTAATGAGCTCGGCAATCAGAGTGTTAAGTCTGTTGACCTGGGAAATAATGCTCTTTGTCCACTCGCTTTCCCCGTTTGTCATTTCCAAAACCTCGGTATTGGCAGAGATTACGGCAAGCGGAGTTTTAAGTTCGTGCGACGCATTGGTGATAAACTGTTTCTGGCTTTCGGCATTTCTGATAACAGGTTCAACCGCCCTGCGTGAAAGAACCGACACTATTATCACAAATCCGAGCAGGCAGAAAACACCATACAAAAACGACATTTCACGGAAGTTTTCAACGGTTTTGAACTCGTTTGTGCAGTTGACGAACACGATGATTCTGCCGTAGGAAGTGGCTTTTGAAGTGTATGCAAAAGTGTTTTCGTCCTCGGTTAAATGACCGTTTTTAAAATTATGCGACTCTGCGTCTTTTACAAAATTATTAATCTCTGTTTCGTCAACTGAAGAAATCTTGTCGAGGTCGCTTGAAATTACCTCGAGGTCGCTGTCCAGTTTTATAGAGAAAAATCTGATGCGGTAGACGTCTTCGTCGGTGAAATCGTCGGTAATCTTTTTGTGGTCGGACGGCATCTGACCGTCGTTGTCGGCAATATAGCCGGCTATCTGATACACGCTGTCAAGAGTCTTAGAATACATTACGCTGTTGACAAGTCCTATCAGCACGGATATTACCAAAAGAACCGCAGCGGTTGAAATCAATATAAATTTAATTCTTAGTTTTGCAATCATTTAATTCCCATAGCCTTTCTGCCCACAAATAGATTATTAAAATTCCCACATTACGTTTCTCTTGTAGGGCAGACAAGGCGTATAATGGGAATTTAGCCATCGCTCGTTGTCGCTT
>SVQF01000101.1 GCA_015065445.1 Oscillospiraceae bacterium
TCCACCCTGTTTTTACCTCGAATATCAATTATTGTATGCGAAAGATAAAGAGGTATATCAAAGTCGTTTAGACACTGAACGATATTACGCTGAAGTCCGCCTGAGTATGGCATAACTTCAACGCAGGCAAGCACTTTTGCACCCTCAAGAGTCATACGGCGTGCCATTATAAGACCGATGTCGCCCGAACCGAGAATTACAACCCGTTTGCCAACCATATGCCCTTCTATATTTACATATCGCTGTGCGGCACCTGCGGTAAGAACGCCTGCCGGACGGGTACCCGGAATTGAAATAGCACCTCTTGTTCTTTCACGGCATCCCATTGCAAGAACAATTGATTTAGCTTCAAGTACCTGATAGCCGTTTTCAGGGTTAACGCAGTGGACGGTCTTGTCCTGAGTGACTTCAAGAACCATAGTGTCGCACATCACTTTAATTCCGGTACCCTCAAGCATTTTAATAAATCTGCCTGCGTACTCGGGACCGGTAAGTTCCTCTTTAAAATAATGCAGACCAAAACCGTTGTGAATGCACTGATTAAGAATACCGCCGAGTTCTCTGTCACGCTCGATAATCAGAATATTGTCGAGTCCTTTTTCGTTAGCAGCAAGTGCAGCAGCAAGACCTGCAGGACCTCCGCCGACTACTATTAAATCATACGTCAATTTTAGTCCCTCCTCGCTTTTGTTTCGCCTGTAAGAATATAACTTCCTGTGTCATCCTGAAGAATATCTTCATACTCAACTTCTTTGAAGTTAGCCATAATCTCCAGAACTTTAGGACCGCAGAATCCACCCTGACATCTGCCCATTCCCGTTCCGGCACGGCGTTTTATACCGTCAAGAGAAACAGGCGGAATCGGTGACTTCATAGCCTCGATAATTTCGCCCTCGGTAATAGTTTCACATCTGCAGACAACTCTGCCGTATGCAGCATGTTTTGCAATAAGTGTGTTCTTTTCTTCTTCGCTGAGATTCTTGAACCTGATGTGTTCACGTGTATCAATAAAGTTGACTTTTTCGTTAAGTTCCAGCCCTTTTTCAGCAAGCATACAGATAACTTCCTGTGCTATCGCAGGTGCTGCGGAAAGTCCCGGAGATTTAATTCCTGCGAGGTCAACAAAATTATCCGCAGCAAAGTCAATGATAAAATCATCGTAGTCACTGTTTGCACGCACGCCCGTAAAATTACGGATATTCTCTCTGAAATTGATAGTAGGAATTGACTTAAGAGCCTTTTCACGCACAAAATCAAGAGAGGCCGTTTTAGTCGTGGTATCGTCTTTTGCAGATTTAATGGCGTTAGGTCCCACAATAAGATTGCCGTGAACGGTAGGTGCAACAAGAACTCCCTTACCGAGTTCGTTTGGGCACTGGAATATAACGTGATTAACTCTTGTGCCCTCGACCTTATCAAGCAGGTAGTACTCGCCTGCACTCGGAGTGATTTTAAACGTGGGCTCAGCAACAATATTATGAATATCGTCGCTGTACACGCCCGTTGCATTAACAACGTATTTAGCAGAAAAGTCACCGTTATCAGTAACTATATTCCACATATCGCCGTCACGTTTAATATCCTCAACCTTTGTACTGAGAAATATTTCTGCTCCGTTATTTACAGCAGTTTCTGCCATTGCAATACCGTATTCCCACGGATTAACGATTGCGGCTGTTGGTGCATACAAAGCTCCGAGAGCAGAGTCTGAAATTTGCGGTTCCATTTTCCTTAGCTCGTCCTGATTAACAAGCTTAATGTCGGGAACGCCGTTTTTAACACCTCGCTCATAAAGTTCGCCAACCGTATCAAGTTCCTTTTCAGAAAAAGCGACAACAAGCGAGCCTATCTGTTTATAAGCAACATCAAGTTTTTCGCAGATTTCTTTTGCGAGTTCGTTGCCCTGAACATTGAACTTAGCACATTTTGAACCCGGCTTTGGGTCGTAGCCGGCATGGATAATAGCACTGTTTGCACGTGTTGTTTCCATACAAACGTCGTTATGCTGTTCAAGTACAGCAACTCTTAAATTGTATCTGCTAAGGTAGTATGCGGTTGCAGAACCCATTATACCGCAGCCAATAATTACTACATCATACATAAGAATCCCCCTTTGATTGTGATATTTTAACATATTTTATGCATATATTATATCATAATTTGTATAATACCACAATAGCATTATGTGCAATTATTTAATATTGTATAAAAAATAACCGCAGAATATTAAACTCTGCGGTTAAAATGATATTATTTCTGAATCAGTAACTATTCCGTAATACTCTTCATAAGTTCATCATGGTGTTGTGACTGCCTGTCTTTGACAACTTTTGCAGGGATAAAGCAGAAAAGCATTACCACTGCTGCACCTAAGAACAGTTCCATCGGGTATACTATGTCAGCATCGTTTGTGACTCCCCTGTTAGCGGTTTTAATAATGAACTGCGAAACAAGCGGTCCGATAATCATAGGCACAAGAACATACATAACCATTCTGCATCCCTGGAACAATCCTTCTTTGCCGTTTGGTATATAGTCACGGTATGAGGCGGTGAAAAGTCCCGACATTACAAGATTTACGCCTATTGTCATTATACCGCCGATAATCAGTAAAAGCATAAGCAAGGTCTGATTTTTACCTATAAAGAATTTTGAAACCCAGATTACCACGCTTCCGAGTGAACCTACAGTAATAACCGGATAGTAAAAATTTCGTTTTCCGTACTTATCCATAGCACTTGACACAAGAACCGAACCGACCGCAGAAACAAGCATTATTATACCTATTGGGATTATATAGTTCTGTATCTTCATTGTGCCTTCAACGATGTTAAACAGATAGTTTACGTATACCTGATAAGCAACAGACGATACCATAAATCCTGCAAGGCACCAATAGAGCATTTTGTTTTCTTTGATTACTGATGGTTTGAGCGAATAAGCAAAATCTGATATAAACGAATTTTCTTTATTTGGCGTAATACCCGCTTTATCTTTCATTAAAAGAAGTCCTATAACGCCACCGATTGTTGTTATAAGCCCGAGACTGATAAAAAACTTTTGCCAGTCTGCGTGGGTAGCCTGTGCGTTTGTCATACCGTCAAATCCGCCAAACACAACCGCAAGTGCAAAAAGCGGCATTACTGCAAGTACGGTATCAACTTTGGCACGGTTTGCCGTATTTGAAATATCGGTAACCCACGTATTAAATGCAGCATCGTTACTGATTGAGCCGATAATCGACATAACACAGTCCATAACCACTACAAGAATTACCATCGGCAAAACTTTTTCTTTGCTTGGTTCCATAGGTACAAAGGCAAACATCATAATTGTAAAGCCCCAGATTACATAGCCTGTGGATACAAATATTTTTCGCTTGCCGCACCTATCGCACAAGGCACCGCCTATTAATGTTGACAGTGTTGCAAATATTGCAGAAAACGCAACCATAAGCGTGGTTGCATACGGAGCTCGTGTAATCTCGTTTTGCATAAAGCGTGAAAAATACATATTTTCAACAACCCATGCTATCTGACCGATAAGCCCGAAAAGTACAACTGAACTCCAAGTCCGTGCGGTCAGTGAACCGATTTTGTTTTTCATTTTTACACTTCCTTAATTACTTCAGGGAGGACATAGTCCTCCCCTTTAATTATCCGTTCTTTTTAGTTGTAGAGGTCTGAGTAGTCTGCTGTTTCTCAGAAGTTGCGGGCTTTTTTGTAGTAGTTTCGGGTGGAAGGGTAGTCGTCTCATCATAGGCAATAAGTCCCGTTGACTGAACATGCTCCGTTTCGGTGTCCTCGCCGTAAAAGCCGAGCTTTGTAAGAAGTTCAAGAACATCAAGATTAAAGAAATCGGCGTTTGCGTTTTCATCAATCAGTTTGTACGCAGTGGTACTCTTGTCCTGATACTCAAGTGCTTTCTGCAGTCCTTCAATACCGTCAACCTCTTTGCCGTCAACAAAAATATATACATCTTTTACAACAATAGTACCCCTGTATTTTTCCTCAATACTGGTTGTAACTTCGGTAGTTGTAACTTTGGCAGTTGTACTTTCTTTTGTGCCGAACGTAATATTGCCCGTAAAATACAGACCTGCAAATACTGCCGCAGCAATTACAATAACAAATAAAAGAGCAATTGCCTTGCCGTGACCTTTTTCTTCTTTTCTGAAGCGGTGGCGGGCTAAAGTAGGTTTTTCTTCATCCGTATGCGTTTCGTTCATCTGATTAACAGCGTTTGTTTCGGAATAAGATGCGTCGCCCTTTTTGTGTACAACAAGCGGGCTTTCAAGTCCGTCTGTTACGGTAGCGTCAGACGCATTTACTTCTTCACTTTCGACAGCAACATTTTCTTTGTCAATATCTGTTACTTCAACTTTATCTTTAAGTTCGTCACTCATATTTTTCACCTTTGATGTATAATATAGTATAAATATAGCATATTTTGTTACTGTTTTCAATAATATATTGAATTTTTGGTTATCAGTTGTTATAATTGTAATATACTAACTTCGGAGGTGCAAAATGAAAATTCTTACCTTTGACATAGGCGGCGATTTCATAAAGTACGGAGTTGCCGACAGCAAATTCAAGCTGCTTGAAACACATAAAATTCCGACCGAGGCACAAAAAGGCGGTCAGGAACTTATTGAACGAATAATAAAGATTATAGAGAGTTACAAAGGCATTGACCGTGTTGCTGTATCAACTGCGGGACAGGTAGACAGCGAAAACGGAATTGTTGTTTACTCAACCGGCAAAATTCCCTACTATACGGGTATGATGGTTAAACGCCTTATTGAAAACAAAACAGGCATACCAACTTTTGTAGAGAACAATGTTAATGCTGCAGCTATGGGCGAAGCTATTTTCGGTGCTGCAAAGGGTCAGAACGATTTTATCTGTCTGACGTACGGCAACGGAATCGGCGGTGCTATTTATTTAAACGGCAAATTATACAAAGGTTCAGGTTCTTCTGCCGGCGAACTCGGACATATGGTTACGCACGCAGGCGGCAAGCAGTGTAACTGCGGCGGTGAGGGATGCTATGAGTGCTATGCATCGGCAAGGGCTTTAATCAGTTCTGTTAACCGAGTTGTTAAAGACCCTCTTGACGCTTTTCAGATTTTTGAAAAAGATAATTTTGAAAAGCCCGAAATAAGATTTGAGATTGACAAATGGGTTGACGAAATTATAATTGGATTAATCAATATTATTTACACCTTTAACCCTCCGCTTATCGTACTTGGCGGAGGCATTATGAACGAAGATTATATAATTGATTTAATCGACAGAAAGATTTATAACAGGCTGATGGATAACTACAGAAAAGTAAACAT
>SVQF01000102.1 GCA_015065445.1 Oscillospiraceae bacterium
TGCGGATTTAGCTCATCCGGTAGAGCGTCACCTTGCCAAGGTGAAGGTAGCGAGTTCGAGTCTCGTAATCCGCTCCATTTTTTTACCATACATAATTTATTAATTAGTCGTGGTAATAATTATTTTTATGACTCGAACAGGGCAATTTGCTTGCAAATAGCAATAGTTCAGTGAACTGTTGCGTTGCCTGCGTGCGTGTCGGCGAGTGCGAAAACGAGCCGAGCGAGTCTCGTAATCCGCTCCATTTTTTTATGGCACCATAGCCAAGGGGTAAGGCACGGGTCTGCAACACCCTTATCCCCAGTTCAAATCTGGGTGGTGCCTCCACAAAAGCGTCACAATTGTGACGCTTTTTTATTGTCTAATTTTGTCGATTGTGGTATAATAAATTTAATATTTCATTTAGGCGGTGTAATTATCTGTAAATTATCTAAAATATTGACTGCTTTTGTCAGTATTATAGCTTTGTTTAGTTGTATTAACTCATATGCTGCAAACATAGATTATCTTAATGCTGTTAACTGGTCGAATAATAAGCATATTTATTCTGCAAATATCGAGAAGAAGTCTGCAAACGATATTATGTATGGTGAAATAAGATATCTCAAAGATAACGACAATCTGACAATTTATACATACTTTTCTGTCAGCGAAACTTCTTTACTTTACGATTATTCTGATGATATAAGAGTAATTTATGAAGTTGAGGCGGCTGAAGCTAAATTTACTTTTACAATTAACAGCGAAGGAATTGAAGATGAGTTCGGTCAGTCAGAAGAAATTTTTGATTGCGGTTCTAACATTTACTACGAGGCGTCTGCTCTGCAGGCTCTGACTTATGCACATTATACAGGTAAGAGTAGCGAGATAAAAGTGCGGGTTTATCTTGCAATTAACAGCAGCAGATATCTGGCTCTTGATACTGTAAAACTTAAGGTTCCTGAGACTACAACAAAAACGAAAGAAACCACTACAAAAAAGTTTACTACAAAAAAGTCCGTATCATCAACTAACAAAACCTCTAAAAAATCATCGGATACAAAAACTAAAAAGTTCAGTATTTCAGATAAAACTGATGGATTGTCTGAAGATACCGGCAAAGTATTAAAACCAAGCAATAAAACGTCCGATGCATATAACAGGGGAGAAATGCCTCAAAACGCAAAAATATTGCTTATTGTTGGTATAATTATATTGTTAATAGGTATTATAATTGCGGCCTTTTATGCAGGCAGGTCAACTAAGAATGAAGAAAGCCAAGATGAAAACGCAGATAGCAATAAATAAAAGGCATCGAAAGGGGCACCCTGCGAAAATAGTGTCAGCCCAAAAATGGCAGCTTTTTCGCTATAACTGTATTAAAAATCACCGTAAGGCGTCAGCCTTACGGTGACTATATGCATTGTTCTAACAAAAAATATGCTCATTTTTGGGTGCAAAACAGTTTTGGCAAAGTAATTTTAGGTCATAAAGGTATTATAAAACCGCCTGCATACTTGCGTATTCAGGCGGTTTTTAATGCATTTAGGAGCAAAAGGACAAAGCCAAAACCTAACCCTATTTCCGTAGGGTGCCCCAAGATGCCTTTTTTATTGCTTTTCTATATATACGCTTGTAGAAGGGAAAGCAAATTCAATACTATTGCTTTCAACTATTTCTTTAAATTTGTAGTTAACCTCGCTGAAGTATTCCAAGAACTCGTTTAAGTCGTTTATATAAGTATAACAGAAGATATTAAGAACAAGTGCAGAGTCGTCAAGCTTAGAAAAGTTTACTCTTATAGGTTCGTTAACAATCTTTTCTTCCTCATTAAGAAAGTGGAGAATATCAGCCTGGCACTTCTTTAGTTTTTCACTGTCAGTTGAATATACAAGTGATAAGTCAACGTCGATAAGCCTTCTGTCGATTAACGTAAGATTTATTACTTCGCCGTCTGCAATTTTTGAGTTTGGAACGGTTACTATACTGTTTTCAAGAGTTTTTATCTTTGTGGAACGCATTGTTATATCTACAACAGTACCCATAAGGGTATCGGTTTGAATAAAATCTCCTACAAGAAACGGCTTGTCGAGAACAATAACAAATCCGCTTATAAGGTTGGATATAGCGTCCTGTGCGGCTAGCGATACAGCAAGTCCGCCAACGCCAATTCCCGTAAGCAGTCCGTTGATATTGTATCCAAGTTCACTTATAACCATAACAAAAGCGATTGCAACTATTACTATTTTTAATATATTAGTAATAAACTTGGCAACTGTTGCATTCAGCTTATCGTCGGTACTGTTTCCGAACTTGAAAATGTAGCCTAAATTGTCGGACAGATAACTTACTATTGCCCAGGAAATTATGAATATTGTCGAAATCTTAAATATTCTGACCGCAATTACAGACTGAACATTTATATATACGCCAAGGAACAGTCCGAGTGTAAATATAAATAATGTAAGCGGCTTTTTCAGAGCATCGATGAACGATTTTTTGTGTTCGGGTTTCCTTCTGAAAATTAATGAACCGAATATATTAAGAATGACTTTTGAAATTTTGTTTCTCAGCAGAGTTAAGAGAAGAAAAACAAACAATCCTGCACATATTGAGATAACAGTCTGATTTTCTTCAATAAACTCAGTTATTTCATTAAAAAAGTCTTGCATAAGGTCATGCCTCCCGTCTGTTATTTATGATAAATGAAGTTTATTAAAATTTCAAGGTGTATTTCTGAATTTATATATAATGCACAAAATATAGTGTTTTTTTACTTTTAAGTTAATAATATTTACAATTTGTTAACAAAATATGTTAAAATCTATTAAATTTGTTATTGAATTTTACTAATTTTAATGTTATACTTAGTCTATAGTTATAAGGAGGGGACTGCTTTGAGTAAAGAAACCAAACTTGCTAAAAAAGAAAAGAAGGCAGCAAAGAAAGCAGCCAAACTTGAAAAAAGTCAGAGTAAAGCATACAGCAAACTTGTTAAAAAGATAGATAAGAAGAATGCTAAAGCTGAAAAGAAGGCTAATAAGAAGGGCAAACCTTTTGTACCGACTCCGATTCCGTCGCAGGAAGTTGCTTTTGCAGCAGACAGCGGAAGCAAGGGCAAGAAGATTTTCCTTATGATAGTTATGCTTATCTTGATATGGTTCCTTGTATACTTCCTCGTTATGTGGTTTATGTACACAGCACCCCCTTATGTTGCTGAAGAAGAGGAGACTACTCAGGGCGAAATGGCAGAATACGAAAGATATTCTAATCCGCACAAGATTACAACAACACCTGATTATAATATTTCAGATGCAAAGGCTTACTTAAAGCAGGTTCTTCACGATTGTTACAGAGACCTTGGTTATACCAGCGACCCATCAACAGGCAGCATTAACTACACATCAAATATAGTAAATGTTAATAACGACGATTGCTATGTATTTAATGCAAGCGGAAAGACATATGCGGTTTCTGTAAAACTTCGTGCAGTCTACCTTAAAGACGGCAATTCATATAAGCCGCTTACTTTCCGAGATACAGATATTATTTTTGAATAATAAAAGTTAAAGGCTACCGTTTGGTAGCCTTTATTTTTATGTTGATTAGTTTTTAAGTGAATGAAGCGGTGCGGGTATTTTTCCTCCACGGTTAATGAACTTAGCAGGGGAGTTACTGTTAACTGCCATAACAGGTCCACTGCCAAGAAGTCCGCCAAATTCAAGCTCATCGCCAACGTTTTTACCGATTGCAGGGATAATCCTTACTGCAGTTGTTTTACCGTTAACCATACCGATTGCAGCCTCATCAGCTATTATACCGCTTATTACTTCCGGTGTTGTGTCGCCGGGAACAACTATCATATCAAGACCTACGGAGCAAACCGCAGTCATTGCCTCGAGTTTTTCAATACTTAACGCACCGCATCTTGCAGCGTCAATCATTCCGGCATCTTCGGATACAGGAATAAAAGCACCGGAAAGACCGCCAACGCTTGACGAAGCCATTACGCCGCCTTTTTTAACTGCGTCATTAAGCAATGCAAGGCAGGCTGTTGTTCCTGCTCCGCCGCACTTTTCAAGACCTATTTCTTCAAGAATATGAGCTACTGAGTCACCAACAGCAGGTGTAGGAGCAAGTGAAAGGTCAACTATTCCGAACGGAACGCCGAGACGCTCACTTGCTACGGTGCCAACAAGCTGACCCATTCGGGTAATCTTGAACGCAGTCTTTTTTATAAGTTCAGCAATCTCATTAATAGAGTAATCAGGATACTTTGATACCGCTGCCCTTACTACTCCCGGACCCGAAACGCCAACGTTAATTACACAGTCGGGTTCAGACACACCGTGAAAAGCACCTGCCATAAACGGATTATCTTCGGGAGCGTTGCAGAATACCACGAGTTTTCCTGCAGCAATACAATTGTTGTTTTTAGTTAGCTCTGCAGCTTCTTTAACCTTACGACCCATAATTTTAACAGCGTCAAGGTTAATGCCGGCTTTTGTTGAACCGATGTTAACCGATGAACAAAGATGCTCTGTCTCGGCGAGTGCACGGGGAATAGAATTAATAAGTTCAAGGTCTCCTGCAGCAAATCCCTTTTGTACCAACGCAGAGTAACCGCCGATAAAGTTTACACCTATTGTCTGTGCCGCTCTTTCAAGGGTGTGTGCGTACTTTACAGGGTCGCCGCCGCTGATTCCTGTCATTATTGCAATCGGCGTAACGCTAACACGTTTATTGATAATAGGAATGCCGTATTCCTTTTCAATATTATTGCCTGTTTCAACAAGTTTTTCTGCCTTGGTGCAGATTTTATCGTAAATTTTCTGACAGGATTTATTTATATCACTGTCGCCGCAATCAAGAAGCGAGATGCCCATAGTGGTTGTTCGTATGTCAAGGCACTCGTCATCAATCATTCTTATAGTTTCAAGAATGTCATATGTATTAATCAATGTATTGCCTCCTAAATTCTGTGCATTGAATTGAAAATATCCTCGTGCATTGCATGAATAACAAGGTTATTCTCTTTGCCGAATTGTTCGAGTTTATCGCTGAATTGTGTAAAATCAACATTTGAATCAGATGTGTCTGCCATCATAATCATACAGAACATATCCTGAAGTATTGACTGAGTCACTTC
>SVQF01000103.1 GCA_015065445.1 Oscillospiraceae bacterium
CACATTAAATCCCGAAGTAAAATCAAAATTCGCTTTTTCAATTACAGCAATGTTTTCAATACTAAGATTAGTAAGCATTTAACATATTCCTCAGTTTCTGAGTAAACTCGCCAGCCTTTTCCTCGCTTGTGCAGAGTATGAAAATAGTGTCGTCACCTGCGATTGAGCCAAGCACCTCGTCGAGTTCCATAGAGTCTATGCCGGCACAGGCAGCGTTTGCCATACCTGCAAAGCACTTTATAACAACGGTATTGAGTGCATAATCAATACTGATTATTGACTCGTTAAAAATACCGCCTGCACGCTTATTGATATTTTGCGTATTCTTTTTGCCCGTAGAATAGACATACCTTCCCCTTGAAGACAAATCCTTTACAAGTCGCAATTCTTTAATATCACGTGATATGGTTGCCTGCGTAACTTCAAAGCCGAATTCCTGAAGCAACGCCTGGAGTTCCTCCTGAGTTTCAATTTCCTTAGAAGAAATGAGTTCTAAAATCTTTGCTTGTCTTCGTTTCTTCATTTTAATTTCGCCTTTCAATGATTTTTTTATTTAATATCTCATAGAAATTGTCGGGCTTGACTTTAATAAGCTTAGCCGTGAATTCCGATTTTGAAATAATAATTTTTGTGTCTGAATTAACGGGAATTGACGATTCGCCGTCTATGGAAAGATAAACGTTGTTATTAGTATCGTTTGCAAGGGTAAGTACAAGTTCTTTATCTGACGAAAAGACTATACTTCTGTTTACAAGCGAGTGCGGACATATAGGCGTTACAACAAAACACGAATTGTCGGGACTTACAACAGGTCCGCCCGCTGCCATAGAGTAAGCTGTTGAGCCTGTAGGTGTTGAAACAATCATACCGTCCGCCCTTGTTTTAGTCACCTGTCTTTCTTCACAGAACACGTTGATATCTATGAGCCTGGCAATGTCGCCACGTGAGATAACAGCGTCGTTAAGGCAATGATACGTTCCGCTGACAACACCGTTTTGGATAACTGTTGTTTTAAGCATCATTCTCTCTTCGGTAATGCAGTTGCCGCTTACAACATTCTTCAGCAGATTAAGCTCGTTTTTCTCAAGTCCGCTCATAAAACCGAGTCTGCCTGCGTTAATACCGAGAGTCGGTTTGTTCTTAAATGACGCACGCTTTGCAACACTCAGCGTTGTTCCGTCACCGCCAACAGCAATTGCTAAATCGTAATCACTTTCGTTGTCGCTTACAACTTCTACGTCAAGTGCTTTAAGTTCGGCAAGAATGTTTTTGGTAAGTTCGTCAACGCCGTTATTATTCATATTGGGAAAAACTGCAATTTTCATTTTTTATCCAGCTCCGAATGTGAAAGATTAACTATGTGTTCGGGTTCAACATCTTCTGAAACTTCAGGACTTTCAGATTTTACAAGGTATACGAGGTATTCTATATTGCCCTCGGGACCTTTAATCGGAGAAAACTGAAGTCCCATAACTGAAAAACCGTTTTCTAATGCAAGGTCGATAATATGTTCAACTACTTCAAGGTGTACATTTTTATCACGTACTACGCCTTTTTTGCCGATTTTTTCCTTGCCTGCCTCAAACTGAGGTTTGATAAGGCAGACAGCCTGACCGTCGGCAGACAAAAGCATATTCAGTACAGGAAAAATATGGTAAAGCGAGATAAAAGAAACATCTACGCTTGCGAAATCAACTTCATCGGGAACCTGTTCACGTGTGCAGTTGCGAAAATTTGTACGTTCGAGATTTACAACACGCTCGTCAGTACGCAGTTTCCACGCAAGCTGACCGTAACCGACGTCTACCGAGTATACCTTTGTGGCACCGTTTTGCAGCATACAGTCTGTAAAGCCGCCCGTGGACGCACCGACATCCATACAAATTTTGTTTTCCAGCGTTATAGGAAATTCCTTCATAGCCTTTTCGAGTTTGAGACCGCCACGTGATACGTATTTTAGCGTAGGTCCTCTGACTTCGAGTTTGTCTGAAAGCTTGATTTCCGTACCTGCTTTATCGACTTTTTGGTTATTGACATATACCTGACCAGCCATAATAATTGCCTTTGCTTTTTCACGTGAGGGTGCAAATCCGCCCTGAAAAACTGCAAGGTCAAGTCTGATTTTATCACTCAAAATCTTTTACCTCTCGGATAATTGACTCGGCATCGTGCCGATATTTCTTAAGTTGCGACTGAACAGACGCCTGCTTTACAAATTCGTCTGTAACAGCAATATGATGAAAAGCGGCGTTTATACCGTTTTCTTTAATTATTGAAGCAAAATGCTCACCAACGCCGCCCGCTTTTATTCCCTCTTCAAAGAAGAAAATATTCTTTGCATTTGCGACGTAGTTTATTACACTGTTATCAATCGGCTTGATGCGATTAAGTTTGATAATATAAGTGTTTGAAAGGCTTTCAAGAGCCTTGTAGCATTCGCAGAACTCTCTGCCGTAAGTCACAATACAGTTTTTTTCGTCAGAACTGCCGATAACAGAAAACGGTTCTTTGTTATACTCATAGCCTTCGGGCTTAAACCATTCTTTACCCCTCGGGTAACGGATTGCGACAGCACCGCTTTCTTTATAAAGTGCCTGATACATCATTGACGAGAGTTCGTCAAAGTAAGCAGGTGCATAAGCAGTGAGGTTTGGCACGCTCATTAAAAATGAAGTATCAAACAAACCCTGATGACTTTCGCCGTCCTCACCTACAAAGCCTGCACGGTCGATGCAGAAAATAACTTTTAAGTTCTGCATTGCAACATCGTGTATAAGTTGGTCATACGACCTTTGCAGGAAGGTTGAATACACCGCAAAAAAAGGCACCATACCGCCACGTGCAAGGCCGGCGGAAAAAGTCACTGCGTGTTGTTCCGCAATACCTACGTCAAAAAAGCGTTTTGGAAATTTTTTTGAAAATTCAACAAGTCCCGTACCCGTTGACATTGCAGCAGTTACTGCACAGATGCGTGAATCCTTTTCGGCGTGATTGATAAGTGACGAGCCGAATACAGACGAAAATGTGTCGCCGCTGCTGAGCGGTTCGCCTGTTTCGATATTGAATTTTCCTATTCCATGAAAGAGCGAAGGGTTCTTTTCTGCAAACTCGTACCCTTTACCTTTTACAGTGTTAATATGTATCAGCACAGAGTGGCTGTGTGATTTAGCAACAGTCAGTGCGTCAATGAGGTCCTCGAGGTTATGGCCGTCTATTGGTCCGTAATATCTGAAACCGAGTTCCTCAAAGAACGTGTTTTTGTAGACTCTTTTTCGGATTTTCTGATTTATTGCCGTTATGCTGCGAGTAATCTGCGAGCCTAATTTAGGTATTTTTGCAATAAATCTTGTAATTTTGGATTTAAACGTTGCGTACTTGGGTGAAGTTCTGATATTGGTAAGGCTTTTAGCCATTGAGCCTACGTTACGGCTTATGGACATATTGTTATCGTTCAGGATAACAATAAGGTTATTACATTCGTTATTATTGAGAGCCTCGTATGCAAGGCCACCCGTAAGAGCACCGTCGCCGATAACGGCAATAACCTTTCCCTTTTCACCTTTTATTGATTTTGCTTTGGCAAGACCGATAGCGGACGAAATCGAAGTTGAAGAGTGACCCGATGAAAAAATATCGTGTTCGCTTTCGTCACGCCTTGTAAATCCGCTGATGCCGCCTT
Organism: Oscillospiraceae bacterium; assembly: GCA_015065445.1. GTDB lineage: Bacteria > Bacillota > Clostridia > Oscillospirales > Acutalibacteraceae > Eubacterium_R. Next base: position 3,680 of record SVQF01000103.1, read on the forward strand.
CTGTACGGAGCGTGGAGAAACTGTCCTTTCTGCCTGTAAGAATCTTGTGCGTATAACTCTGATGACCGACGTCGAATATAATCTGGTCGTTTGGAGAATTAAAGACTTTATGAATTGCCACGGTGAGTTCAACAACGCCGAGATTTGAAGCAAGGTGACCGCCGTTTTTACTTACAACATCAATCATAAGTTCTCTGATTTCGCCGCAGAGGGTACTCAGTTCGTCAATATTCAGTTTTTTTATATCCTTGGGAGTGTTAACCGAATCTAATAGTGACATTAATATTACCTGTTATTTTTCTCGAGAAATAAGATAACGTGAAAGTTCCGTTACAAACTCGTTGTTTTTAAAATTTGAGAGTTCAGCAATCGCTGACGCTGTTAAGTTGGCAACATCGTCCTCAGCCTTACGTTCCCCGGCAAGAGTTACATAAGTTGCCTTGTCGTTTTCGCTGTCGGAACCGATAGGCTTGCCTAGCTTTGCCTCGTCGCCGTAAATATCAAGAAGGTCGTCCTTTATCTGAAAAGCAACGCCAAGAAAATACGCATAGCGTGACGCAGCGGCAATTTGCTGTTCGTCTGCGTTTGCGGCAATACAGCCCATCAGACAGGCAGCCGATATCAACGCACCCGTTTTGAGTTTGTATACAGTAAGAACATCTGCGATTTCGGGTGCGGTATGCTCGTATTTCAAATCAAGCACCTGACCGCCAATCATACCGCCGACCCCTGCGTTTTGAGCGAGAAGTCCTGCTGCCTTGGAAATCTGTTCGGGAGAAATGTCGGCACTGCTGACAAGTTCAAAGGCGTGTGTCAGAAGTGCGTCGCCCGCAAGAAGAGCTGTAGCCTCGCCGTACATTTTGTGGCAGGAAGGGTTGCCCCTTCTCATATCGTCATCGTCCATACACGGCAAATCGTCGTGAATAAGAGAATAAGTATGAATATACTCTACTGCACAGGCAAGCGGAAGTGCTTTTTTGATGTCACCGCCGCACATCTTGCAGAATTCGAGAGTCAGAATCGGGCGGATACGTTTGCCGCCGTTTGCAAGAGAATATCTCATAGCACGAACAACGTCGTTCTGACCGCTGTCTGCTAAAGGGAGATACTCTATTACAGCATCGTTTATGACTCTGATATATTCATTCATTTTTTCTAACATCTGGGGTGCGAACATAGTTATTAGTCCTTTTCGAGTTCTGTGATTTTAGCCTTTGCCTCGTTAAGCTTTT
>SVQF01000104.1 GCA_015065445.1 Oscillospiraceae bacterium
CTAAAGAAAAATTTAACCGTACCAAACCACACGTAAACATTGGTACAATCGGTCACGTTGACCACGGTAAGACTACCCTCACAGCTGCTATCACAAAGTACCTTGCAAACAAGGGCTATGCAAAGTTCGAGGACTATGCAGACATCGATAAGGCTCCTGAAGAGAGAGAGCGTGGTATCACAATCAACACTGCTCACGTTGAGTACGAGACAGATAAGCGTCACTATGCTCACGTTGACTGCCCAGGTCACGCTGACTATATCAAAAATATGATTACCGGTGCTGCTCAGATGGACGGTGCTATCCTTGTTATCGCTTCAACTGACGGTCCTATGGCTCAGACTAAAGAGCACCTTCTTCTTGCTCGTCAGGTTGGCGTTCCGGCAATCATCGTATTCATGAACAAGACAGACCAGGTTGACGACGAAGAGCTCCTTGAGCTTGTTGAAATGGAAATCCGTGAGACTCTTGCTGAGTATGAGTTCGACGACGAGTGCCCAATCATCAAGGGTTCTGCTCTTAAGGCTCTTGAGGCTACTTCAAACGACGATCCTGCTTGTGCTTGCATCGCAGAACTTATGGACGCAGTTGACGATTATATTCCTACTCCTGACCGTAAGGCAGACCTTCCTTTCCTTATGCCTGTTGAGGACGTATTCACAATCACAGGTCGTGGTACAGTTGCTACAGGTAGAGTTGAAAGAGGTAAGCTCAACACTAACGATACAGTAGAGATGGTTGGTCTTGAGGACGAAATTAAGTCAACAGTTTGCACAGGTATCGAAATGTTCAGAAAGATTCTTGACTACGCTGAGGCTGGTGACAACATCGGTTGCCTCCTTCGTGGTGTTCAGAGAACTGAAATCAAGAGAGGACAGGTTCTTGCTGCTCCTGGCTCAATCAAGCCACACACCAAGTTCACAGGTCAGGTTTACGTTCTTTCAAAGGACGAGGGTGGCCGTCATACTCCTTTCTTCAACAACTACAGACCTCAGTTCTATTTCAGAACAACTGACGTTACAGGCGTAATCACTCTTCCTGAAGGCACAGAGATGTGCATGCCTGGCGATAACGTTGATATGAACGTTGAACTTATCACTCCTATCGCTATCGAAAACGGTCTCCGTTTCGCTATCCGTGAGGGTGGTAGAACAGTTGGTTCAGGCGTTGTTATCGCAATCGACGAGGACTAATTTGATTTTTTAAAACAACCGCTACGGCGGTTGTTTTTTTATTGCTTCGAATAGCTGTCGCCAACAAGGTTCAGATTTGCAGCGAGCAAGTCAGATTTATTTTTCCTATTGACAAGTTAACTTGGCAATGCTATAATGAAAATGCAAAGTAAACTTGGCAATGGAGGGTCTATTATGGACAAAAATGAAATACTCGAAAAGAGCAGAAAAGAAAATGAAAATATGGATGAACTTGAAAAGTTTGCACTAATGAAGGCAGGAAAATGTGCTGTCGCAGCAGGCGGAATACTATGTGCCGCAGTTTTTGCAATAGAAACTTTTTTCTTTGACACGCTCAGATTTGATTTGTGGGCAGTTTTTCTTACGCTTGCAGGTGTTAATCTGACTGTTAAGTATTATTATAGAAAAAAGACTCATGAACTTATTTTCGGTGTTGTTGAGCTTGTGCTTGCAGTTGTGTTTTTAATTATTAATTTTGTGAGGCTTGCGTGATAATGGACGAAAAACTTATATTAAAAAACAATCTTAAAGCAATACGAACATCTCACGGTATATCGCAGCAGGCACTTGCGGATACGGTCGGTGTTTCTCGTAATACTATAAGCTCTATTGAAACAGGGCAGTACAGCCCCACTGCAAAGCTTGCACTAATCATCTGCATAGCACTTGATACAAAGTTTGAAGAAATGTTTTATTTTTAATAAAAGGACTGATTATTCAGTCCTTTTTCTTGTGTATCAGTATTATTTATGTTATAATTAATTCTATGGAAAACGAAGTGCTTGAAAGAATAACGGGAACAGTAGAAGAGGTATCCTTTTACAACGAGGATACCGGTTTTTGCGTTGCTGAAATCAGTACGGGCGAAGAGGGCGTAACCGTAGTCGGTGCAGTCGGTCAGCTTGCCGTCGGCAGCGAGGTCGAGTGCGAAGGCAAGTGGGATTTCCACGCCTCGTTCGGCAGACAGTTCAAGGCGGAAACAGTCCGCCAGACGCTTCCCGAAGACGTAGGCGGAATTCTGCGTTATCTTTCATCGGGTATAATAAAGGGCATACGTCGTACAACGGCTGAAAAAATTGTTGACGCATTCGGTGCCGATACCTTTAACGTTATAGAAAACGAACCCGAACGTCTTGCACAGATTAAGGGCATCAGCCGTGCAAAAGCCCGTGAAATAAGCCGAAACTTCAAAACTCAGTTTGCCTCCCGTGAAACAGTAATGGAACTCACTTCCCTCGGGCTTACGCAAAATCAGGCACTCAAGGTTTATCAACTTTTTAAGGGCGAGTCGCTCGACATAGTACGTGCAAATCCCTACGCACTTGTTGGCAACGCAACGGGAATCAGTTTTTATATTGCTGACGAAGTGTTTGAAAAACTCGATGAACAGCCGCCGTATCACTACCGTGCCGAAGCAGGCGTTGTTGAAATAGTACGGCACAATCTCGGCAACGGACACACCTGCATCCCACGTGACAAGATATTCGCACCTGCTTGCGAACTTCTTGGTTGCGAGGCGGATTATGTGGAAATCGCAATAGACAACTGCATTGAGGAAAAAACGCTTGTTCAGGTTGAAATCGATGGCAGGGATTTTTTGTTCCTTCCCGAAATCTACCGTGCCGAAAGCTCGGTGGCGGACAGAATAAAGGTTATGATAAAGTTCCCGCCCACACAAAGCGAAATTTTTTCATCAGAGATTTACGCCTTTGAAAAGGCTAACAATATAGAGTTTGACGAAAAGCAACGTGAAGCAATCGAAATTGCAGTCAACAAAGGGCTCCTCATCCTTACAGGCGGTCCCGGTACGGGTAAAACTACAACCGTTAAGGGGATAATTACCCTTATGAAAAACAGAGATATGAAGGTCGCACTCACCGCACCTACGGGCAGAGCCGCACAGCGTATGGAAGAACTTACGGGCTTTGAGGCAAAGACCATTCACCGCCTTCTTGAAGTTGAATATACCGAGGGCGAGGGTACGCAGAGTTTTGTACACGATATTCGCAATCCGCTTGATTTTGACGCTGTGATTGTAGACGAACTCTCAATGGTTGACATAACCGTTTTTGCTGCACTTCTTGATGCACTTCCGCTTCACTGCAGACTTATAATGGTAGGTGATAAAGACCAGCTTCCGCCTGTCGGTGCAGGTAACGTGCTTAAAGATTTGACCGAAAGCGGACTTATTGACGTTATTTCGCTTGACAAAGTATTCCGTCAGGCTATGAAGAGCCGCATCGTCACCAACGCTCACAAAGTGGTAAAGGGTGAAATGCCTGCGTTTGACAACTCCATCGACTCCGACTTCTTCCTTCTTAAAGAGGACAGTCGCTTTAATGCACCCAAAAAAGTGCTTGACCTCGTGACAGTCCGAATTCCGCAGTCTTACGGCTTTAATCCTATGAGCGATATTCAGGTGCTGTGTCCGAGCAGAGTTGGCGAGGTCGGTACGCAAAACCTCAATAAACTTCTTCAGCAGCGACTCAATCCGCCTTCCTTTGAAAAGCAGGAAATCAAAAATCAGGGCTTTCTGCTCCGTGAGGGCGACAGAGTTATGCAGATTAAAAACAACTATGACGTTCCGTGGTTCAAAAACGGCGAAAGCGGTCAGGGCGTGTTCAACGGCGATATAGGTATACTCACAAAAATTGACAGAGCAAATAATGCTATATCGGTAAGATTTGACGACAAAGAGGCTCTGTATTCGGGCGAAAGCGTGCGTGAACTTGAACTTGCCTATGCAATGACAGTGCACAAAAGTCAGGGCAGCGAGTTTGACGCTGTGGTTATGCCCATCCTTGCAACGCCTAAAAAACTTGCTTACCGCAATTTGTTTTATACCGCACTCACAAGGGCAAAAAAACTGCTTGTACTTGTCGGCAACGAGCAGAGCATACAGCAGATGGTAGATAACGACAAAAAGTCCCGCCGTTTTTCCGCCCTTAAATTCTTTATTGAAAATGATATTGACTTGTAATATAATATTATCATATTACTTGACTCTTAAGACTTGAGTCTTGAGTCTTGAGTCTTAAAATTTCGGAGAAATTTTATGTTTGGTTACGATTTAGGCATAGACCTCGGCACAAGTTCAATAGTTATCTCGGTACCCGACAAGGGTATTGTTATAAACGAGCCGAGTTATGTCGCTTTTGATACAGAAACTGAAAAAATCCTATATGCAGGCAGACGTGCCTACTATCTTCAGGGCAGGGAGCCAAAGGGCGTAGAGGTGGCACAGCCGATTAAAGACGGTGCCATAAGCAACTATTCTCTTACACAGCAGATGGTAAGATATTTTATGGGCAGAGTACTTAAAAAGAGTATTTTTCGCCCACGTGTTGTTGCGTGCGTTCCCGCACTTGCAACAGACGTTGAAAAAAGAACTCTTATCTCTGTAATCGTGTCGGCAGGTGCCCGTTCGGTATGCCTTGTTGAAGAGCCGCTCTGTGCTGCTTTCGGTGCAGGCATTGACCCTATCCACCCGAGTGGCGTGTTTGTAATCGATATCGGTGGCGGCACAACGGATATGGCTGTTGTTACGCAGGGCTCAATGAGCCAGACCGAAACTCTCAAAATCGCAGGCAACGACTTCGACAGCGAAATTATGCGTTTTATGCGTGAAAAATACGATATTCTTATCGGCGTACGAACTGCCGAGGAAATTAAACGTG
>SVQF01000105.1 GCA_015065445.1 Oscillospiraceae bacterium
GTCGGTAAAGCGTGTGGACGCATTTACATATACCGATGACGAGTCAATGCACTGCATAAAACGTTTTGCGTTTTCGTCGTTATTAGTAATAATAGCCTCGCTGTGACCTGTAGAATGTTCGTTGATGTGGTCAATCGCCTCGTCAAGCGAATCAACAGTTTTTACGCTGATAATATAGTCAAGATACTCGGTATAAAAGTCTTCTTCGGTAGCGGCAGTTATTCCGCTGCACGCCGCCCTTGCACGGTCGTCGCCACGCACCTCAACATTCATTTCGTCAAGGCGTGCTTTAATAACGGGCAGTGCCCGTTCAATAATATCGGAGTGTATAACAAGGCTTTCGCATGCGTTGCAAACGCTGATACGCTGCGTTTTGGCGTTAAAAATAATATTCGCTGCCATTTCAATATCCGCACTTTCGTCCACATAAATATGGCAGTTACCCGAACCCGTTTCGATTACGGGAACGGTTGAATTTTCTACAACTGATTTGATAAGACCTTTGCCGCCACGTGGAATAAGGCAGTCGAGATAATCGTTCATAACCATCATAAGTTTTGCAGAATTGCGTGAGGTGTCCTCAACGAGCTGTACGGTTTCACGTGGAAAGCCGACGCTTTCGAGTGCGTCCTGCATAATACCTACAATAGCCTTGTTGGAATTGATTGCCTCTTTGCCGCCTCTTAAAATTACAGCGTTGCCGCTTTTAAGGCAGAGTGCAGCAGCGTCTGCCGTAACGTTCGGGCGTGCCTCGTAGATAATTCCGATTACTCCGATTGGAACAGTTATCTTCTGAATTCTGAGACCGTTGTCTTTTTGATACTCGTACACTACCTTGCCGCAGGCGTCGGGAAGTGCTGCAACCTGACGAACGCCGTCTGCGATGCCGTCAATACGTTCGCCGTCCAGCATAAGTCTGTCGAGCAGTCCTGCGTTAAGCCCTTCCATTCTTCCTGTTTCGAGGTCAACGTCGTTTGCAAAAATTATCTTGTTTTTATTTTCGCCGAGTGCGTCAGCAATAGCAAGCAATGCACGGTTTTTATCCTCTGTGCTTACCTGCGAAAGAAAAGTCTGAGTCTTTTTTGCTTTTTTACCTAAATCTATTACAGTCATAATTTACTCCTTTGGCAAAAACCTTGTTCCGACGTTACCGCCGTCGAGTATTTTGTACAGTTTTGTGGGTTTGTTACCGTTTGCCACAACTACGGGAATACCCGCTGAAGTTGCAATTTTTGCCGCTTTGATTTTTGTGGCAAAGCCGCCTGTGCCTCTTGCACCTGCGCCGCCTGCAAGCGACTCGATATCGTCGGTAATTTCTTCTACAAGTTCAATAAGTTTTGCGTCTTTGTTTTCACGGGGGTTACTGTCGTAAAGTCCGTCTGTATCGGTAAACATAACAAGCAGGTCTGCGTTAATCAGAGCGGCTACGGTTGCCGACAAGCAGTCGTTATCGCCGTTAATAAGCTCGTCAACCGAGATGCTGTCGTTTTCGTTTACAATCGGGATTACGCCGTAATCAAGAAGCTGATTAAACGTATCAAGCAGGTGTTTGCGGTCGTGGTCACGCTCAAGCACGTCGGTGGTGAACAGAAGCTGGGACACAACAACGTCGTACTCGCCGAAAAGTTTGTCGTACATAAACATAAGTTCGCCCTGTCCGATTGCGGCAAGAGCCTGAAGCTTTTGCGTTTCGCTCGGTTTTTCGGCAATATTGAGTCTGCCCTTGCCGATTGAAACGGCACCCGAAGACACAAGAATAACCTCGTGCCCCATATTATGCAAGTCCGCCAGAACGGAAACAAGTTTTGCCATTCGGGCGATATTTGTTTTGCCTGTTTTATGCGTCAAAGTTGAGGTGCCGACTTTTACGACTATCCTCTTTTTCTCCTCTTGTGACATATGCATACTACTCCATTATATATAATCTGTAATATTATAACACAGAGAAAAAGGTAATACAAGTATAATATATAAAAAAGAGCCGTCTAAGGGGCGTCCGTCGTAAAGAATGTCAGCCCAAAAATGGCATCTTTTACGCCATAACTTCATTAAAAATCACCATAAGGCGGCAAGCCTTATGGTGATTTTATGCTTTGTTCTGACAAAAAATATGCTCATTTTTGGGTGCGAAGCAGTTTTGGCAAAATACTTTTAGGTCATAACGGCATAATAAAACCGTCTGCATACTTATGTGCATATCATAAGGGGAGTATTCAAACTGAATAGGAAAAAGAGATGGGAATGCAAAATTGCATTCCCTTTTCTTATACTAAATAAAACTGCTTTATAACCCTTATTAAAAAACCTGATAAAAACAATAAAAAAGGGTTTCAATTTTTCTCTGGACTTTTATAACGAGGTGTGATATTGCTTTGTGGTGAAAGGGGGGTCTGATATGACCAAGATAGTTTCAATCACAATGGCAGTAATCATTATGCTGACGGCAGGCATAACGGCTCCGCAAACTTACGCAACAGCACCGCAGACAATCACTTCTTCGACAAAAGCGAAACCTTCTTCCCACACGAATAAAAAGAAGAAAAAGCATAAACACAGTATGCCGAAAGGCAACATGGGCAAATGGTTTAAGTCAAAGAAGGCACTGAAGAAATACGTCAACAAGGTTATGAAGAAATACAGCCGTCAGTATGAGAACGGCGAAATCACCTGGGATGAATATGTACTCCGCTGTCCTTACGGTTACGAAGCGTGGTCGTGCTCGTGCGGTAAGTGGTCAGGTAACTTCAAATATCATAAGGTCAGGAGCATAGACATAAACTACTACATAAAATATGCCAAGTCTTATGCAAAGCAAATCGGGCTGGAATACGATAAAACCGCAACGGACTGTTGGGATAATCCGATAACCGTTACAACGAAAAACCAAAAGGCAGTTGAGCGGGATATCAAATCAAGGCTTGACCGATACAGGAATGTAGAAGGTTTTGAAGGAATATGCGTATGGGCAAAAACCGATGGCGGCGATAAGTACCTGCTCTACATCGGCTACTGTTAAGGCGGTGATAATATGACTGTACTTGAAAATCTATACAATGGCAATATTGAGCCGACCGACTCCGATAGTCTTAAAAACAATATGCGGTACAAAGAAGGACTCAGGCTTGTCGGCAGACTGCAGGAAGAATTATCTGCAACGCTGAATGAAGAACAAAAGGAACTCTTTGAAAAATATCTCACGGCAGAGAATGAACTATCCATCGTTATTAACGAAGAAACCTTCAAAACGGGCTACCGTCTGGCAACGCAAATTATGATAGAATGTATGTAAAAGCCGCCCTGTATAGTAGCAGGGCGGTATTTTCTTGAAAATTTAACCGTTTCAATTCATAGGTTTTTTCGTCAAAAAGTCTATGAAGCAGTTTTCGTGACGCTTATGCAAAAATGTCAAAATCAAAAAGTGAGTATTTGCAACGGTTTCGGGACTTTGGTCAGGCGAAAAATCGAATGTAGCCGATAGAAATTCACGAAACGACCGTTACCCCGTCCGAAAAATTCTGGTCGGCTAATATGCGAATTATACAGCTAAAGAGCAGTAAAAAAGTCGCCAAAAACGGCGACTTTTTAAAGTGTTTCTAATGTATAACTATCTTATTAGGTATATCGCTCGGAGCGTAGGCAATCATTACAACGTCAACCTGCTTTGCCTGATTGTTTACCGTGTATAAAATATCGTAGTTTTTCACATTCACAAAGCGCAGGTTTTTGTCTGAAAATCTTTCTCTGTCGTATTCGCGATAGCGTTCAGGCATTTCTCCCAGTGATTTTATCATATCCATAATATCGTTATACAGGTTTTCTGCCGCCTTTGGCGCAAAAAGTACCTTTTCTATATAATCATAGATTTGATATAAATCGGAAGCGGCATTATCGGTAATATTGATTTTATAGCTCATATGTTATGTGCCTTTCTGAATTTGCTGTCAAATTCATCAATAGGCATAGTTTTGCCTTGCTCCGCCGCCTCTATGCCTGCGCTGATTTTTGCATACAGCTCCTCTCTTGACATCTTTGTTGTATCAAGCGGATTAGTCGGAAGCTTCATTTCAAAAGGCAAGCCGCCCTGAAAGATAATTTGCTTATAAAACATAGTAATTGCGCTTGAAGCGGGAATACCGAGCGAAGCGAGAATGCCTTCCGCCTGCTCTTTGAGCTCAGGCTCTACACGGGCAGTTACATTTGCAGTTTTAGACATAATGAAAACTCCTTTCATTTAATTCATTATTATTGTACCACAATGTAACGCAAATTGCAATACAATTGATTCAAATAATAATACAAATAAAATATTTCAATTCAATTACAAATGTTGCAATGAGTTTAATAATGTGCTAAAATAAGTATAATTATAAAATCTTAACGAAAGGGGCTTGACAAGAATGAAAAAGAATGTGACAATACTGTCAGTCAGTCAGTCAGTCAGTCAGTCAGTCAGTCAGTCAGTCAAGGATAGCTCTATCCTTTTCTTTTGTCAACCCTTTTATAAAAGTAATTTAAGGTGCAGTACGCCCGTTTGATTCGGGTGTGCTGTACCTTTTTGCGTTTGTAAATAACGCTTAATATAAATAAAAA
>SVQF01000106.1 GCA_015065445.1 Oscillospiraceae bacterium
AACCGTTATTGACTTTGCCTATGCCATTCACTCGGCGGTCGGCAACAGAATGACGGGTGCCAAGGTTGACGGGCGTATTGTTCCGCTCGACACAACGCTTAAAACAGGACAGATTGTCGAAATTATCACCACAAACCAGCAGGGCAAAGGTCCGTCGAGGGACTGGCTTTCAATCGTAAAGACGAGTGAGGCACGCTCAAAAATACGTTCGTGGTTCAAAAAAGAACGCCGTGATGAAAACATTGCCGAGGGTAAGGCAGCAGTTGAACACGAGTTCAGAAAAAACTATATACGTCTCAGCGAAGACGATTACCGTAAGTTTCTGCAAAAGATTGCCGAGCGTCAGCGGCTCAGTAATATTGACGATTTTTATGCAGCAATAGGTTATGGCGGTATAAACCTCCAACGCCTTATGCCCGGTATTAAGGACGAGTACAACCGCAACTACAAAGAGGTTAAAGAGGAGTCACCGAGCCTTAAAATCAGCAACGACTCAAGCAAGTCGTCGGGCGGCGTAATTGTTGAGGGTATAGATAACTGCCTTATCAATATGGGCAGATGCTGTAATCCGCTCCCAGGTGAGCCGATTATCGGTTTTATCACACGAGGACACGGCCTCACTATTCACCGCCGTGACTGTAAAAACGTGCCGTACGATATCAATACTTCGCCTGAACCTGAACGTTGGGTTCCTGCAAGATGGGATTCAAACATCAAGGTTGAAGCACGTTCCACGCTCAATATTTATGCTATTGACCGTGAGGGCGTTGTACTTGATATTACCACCGCACTTGCAGGTGCCCATATCAAAATTCACGCTATCAATGCCCGTGAAATCAACGACGGCAACTGCCTTACAACCATAACCCTCGCCGTAAACGGCAGGGAGCATCTTGACAATATAATCAGGATGCTTAACAAGATTGACGGCGTATATCTTATAGAAAGAACGGACTTATAATGAAAGCAGTAATTCAGCGAGTAAAGTATTCAAACGTTAAAATTGACGGCGAGGTTGTCGGCTCCTGCAATCAGGGATTTATGATTCTTCTCGGCGTGGCAGAGGGTGACACCAAAGAGGATGCCGACAAACTTCTTAAAAAAGTTCCGTATCTTCGTATCTTTGAGGACGAAAACGGCAAAATGAATTTGTCCTGCCTTGATATTGGCGGCGAAATGCTCGTCATTTCACAGTTCACGCTTACAGCGGACTGTTCTCACGGACGCAGACCGTCGTTTATCGGTGCCGCAAAGCCCGACGTTGCAATACCGCTGTACGAGTATTTTGTAAGCGGCTTAAAGGCTGCTGGCATTTCACGTGTTGAAACGGGCGAGTTCGGTGCCGATATGAAAGTGGAACTCGTCAATGACGGACCCGTAACAATAATTCTTGATTCAAAGGAGTTATAAAGTGAGCGTAAGATATTCAAGCTTCGGCAGCCTTGCAAATAACTGCTGCCTTATTGTTGACGACGCAACCAATAAGTCGGCTCTTGTGGACTGCACCGAATACAGCCAAAAAATGCTCGATTTAATCGGCGATACAGACCTTGAGTACATTCTGCTCACTCACGGACACTATGACCACATCACAGGTGCCAAGCAGATTAAAGAGCAGTTCGGCTGCAAAATCGCAGTGTCGCAGCAGGACGCACCCATGCTCACGTCCGCAAGACATTCGCTTGCTGTGTTTATGGGAGGCGAGCAGAATAACTGCGAGCCTGATATAATCATTAACGACGGTGATATTATTACTCTCGGCGAGACCGAAATCAAAGTTATCAGCACGCCCGGACATACAAAGGGCAGTGTGTGTTTTATCGCAGGCGACAGTCTGTTTTCGGGCGATACGCTGTTTAAGATGTCCTGCGGTAGAACAGATTTCCCCGGAGGCTCGTGGGAAGAAATGCAGCAGTCGCTTAAAAAACTAAGCGAACTCGACGGCGATATGAAGGTCTATACAGGTCACGACAGCATAACAAGTCTTGACTTTGAACGCAAGAACAATATCTATATGAAAAACTTATGATTTTAAAAAACATTAACCACGATTGTGCGTATCACACGCAAAAACTCGCCACAATGTTCTTTCCGCTTGAAAAGATATCGGACGGCGGCGACAGCGACATTGTAGTGATAACCGAAAAAAACGGTGACAAACTCACCGTATGTGCAAGGGTGTACTCCGAGGAGCACACCCTTTCCCGCATTATGACAAGCGACGATACAGCACGTGAGATGTCGCTTCTTATGTACGAAGTGCTGAGTAAAGTTACGGGCTTCAGACCGCCGTGGGGAATTCTCTACGGTGTTCGACCCGCAAGGCTTATGCACGCCACGGTCGAAAAACTCGGCGAAAAAGCTGCACGGCAGAAATTCACCGACGATTTGGTTACCAAAGAAAAAACCGACCTCGCACTCGAAGTTATGGAAAGTGAAAACAGAATAATTTCGCTGTCGGGCGACAGGTCTTTTTCTCTTTATATCTCCGTTCCGTTCTGCCCCACACGCTGTTCGTACTGCTCTTTTGTGTCGCACAGTATACAAAACGCAGACAACCTCATTGAGCCTTACGTCAACCTCCTTTGCCGTGAACTTGAGAAAATCGCAAAAACAGCAAAGGCACTTGATCTCAGGCTCGAGAGCGTTTATGTCGGCGGCGGAACCCCCACAACGCTGACGGCGGTGCAACTTGAACGTGTTATTAGCACTGTTAACAGCAATTTTGATGTGACTACCTGCCGTGAGCTTACTGTGGAGGCGGGCAGACCCGACACCGTTACAGAGGAAAAACTGAAGGTGCTCAGGGCTTGCGGCGTTGACAGAGTAAGTATCAATCCGCAGACCTTCAGCGACGAGGTGCGAAAAAAGGCAGGGCGTCACCATACAACTCAGCAGACGCTCGACGCTTTTGCACTCGCACGAAAAGTAGGCTTTGACAATATTAATATGGACTTTATAGCAGGGCTTGCAGGCGAGGACGTAAGCACTTTTGCAAACGGAATAAAAAAGGCGACGGCACTCGGTGCTGAGTCCATCACCGTACACAACCTCGCTCTCAAAAGTGCGGCGTTCCTTGTTACAGAGGGCGAGTACTACGACCTCACAGAAAAACTTGCCGCAGCCGATATGGTGCATACCGCATACGCTTTACTTACCTCAAACGGTTACAAACCGTACTATATGTACCGTCAGAGCAAGTCGCTCGGCAATCTCGAAAATGTGGGCTACGCAAAAGAGGGTAAAGAGTGCCTTTACAACGTGTTTATGATGGACGAAACGCACAGCGTTTTTGCAGCAGGAGCGGGTGCTGTCACCAAGCTAAAAGGCAAAACCTACAACAACATTGAGCGGGTTTATAACTACAAGTACCCCTACGAGTACATCGCAAATTTTGACGAGGTGCTCAGCCGCAAACAAAAAATCCTCGATTTTTATCATAGTAATATGAATTAAGACATATTTATTATAAAGTATTGTCTTATCTCTTGCAAAAAAGTTAATAATGTAATATAATGATGTCAAAGAGGTGTTTTCTATGAAAAATCTTAATGACGTCTTATCAGGCGTAGACGAAGTTCTCAACAGTGCTAAGCATGGAAATTTTGAGGAAGTGCTTACCAGAACAAAATCATATGCGTCAAAAGCAACTAAAAAAAGTGCCGAAAGGCTTGAAATATCACGCAAGAAAATCGAACTGTTAGATTCTAAAACAAAACTTGCAAAGGCTTATGAAAAATATGGCGCTCTTCAGTATCAGGCACATCTCGGCGAAGAAGTGGACAGCGACGCCACAGAGGGTGCCCTGCAGGAAATCCAACTCCAGAAAACAAGAGCGGATTTACTCGAAAAAGAAATCGCAGAACTTCGCAGAATCTTCCTTGAAGGTCTTTCAAAGCGTGAGGCACGCCAGTACGAAAAGCAAGAGGAAAAGGAAACTAAAGAAAAAATAGATTCAGAAATAACAGAATAAAATTTATTACTTAAGACAATGCGTTTGCATTGTCTTATTTTTTTTGGTGGTTTAATGAATTACAAAAATAAGTATATGACTTCGGCATTTCTGCTGCTGCTCAGTTCAGTTATAGTCAAAATAATCGGAGCTGTGTATAAAATTCCGCTCACTGCGTTTATCGGTGCAGTGGGCAGGGGATATTTTGCGTCGGCTTACAATCTCTATTTGCCCGTTCACGCAGTGGTTATGGGAGCTTTTCCGGTCGCACTTTCAAAACTTACAGGCAAATATAACGCACTGGACGATAAGCAGTCGCTCGCCGCAATACAAAAGGGGTCGCACCGACTGATGATTAAGGTAGGCTTGGTCGGACTCGTTATTATGCTTTTAATCGCAAAGCCTTACAGCGAACTTATTGCCGCTTCGCCAAAGAGTATTTATACAATTCTTGTGCTCGCACCTTCAATACTTTTTTCTTCTATGGCAGCGTCGTACCGTGGCTTTTACGAGGGCTTTATGAATATGAAACCCACAGCCGTTTCGCAGACGCTCGAAGCACTTTTCAAAATGGTGTTCGGCTTAATATTTGCAAGAGTTACTATGGCGTGGTTGATGCAGACGTAC
>SVQF01000002.1 GCA_015065445.1 Oscillospiraceae bacterium
AGCAGCTGATTTGTAATCAGCAGGTCAGGGGTTCGAGTCCGTTCACCAGCTCCATAAATATGGAAGAGTTCCCGAGCGGCCAAAGGGAGCAGACTGTAAATCTGCCGTCAACGACTTCGGTGGTTCGAATCCACCCTCTTCCACCACGAAAAACCGCTAAATATGGCGGTTTTTCTGTTTTTTATAGATATAAAAGAACCGCCGAAAAACTGCTCCCAAGGCTGCAAAAAACGAATAAGAGCCCAAAAATAATCCCTCTGATGAGCCCGAAATTCTCGGCACTCAAAAGAGGGATTTTTTCGTCAAAAACGCCTTTGACCACTTATTGACCACTTATCTGACCACTTATTATTTTACGAGTATTATTTTTCAATATATCTACTGTCAAGAATTAACGATAATCTCCTGGAGGAATAGGAAGTTCGGGAAGTCCTTTTCTTCTTCTTTCTTGATTTTCCCTAATGATTTGGCTTCTGCGATAGTTGTTTTCCCATTGTTGATGTCTTCTATCAGCATCGGCTTGTCTTTTAGCTTCTTCTTGTAATTTGAGTTGTTCTCTCATTATTTCGGTTTGCTTCTTTTCTTCTCTTCTTATTCCTCTCGTACCAAGATAGGTGCCGACTGTAGATTCAAGTATTCCTCCTCCGCCACCAGAAGAACTCTCATACGAATATGGTTGCTCATAACGAGCTGCTTCCGCGCGTGCTTCTCGTTCTTTTTGCTTTTTCACTTCTTCGTTTAACAAGTCAATGCGATAACTTCTAATTGCACGTTCAATTGTTTCATATTCGTTTTGCATTTTAACAATATAATGCTTTATGGCTATTACAGCTCTTCCTAAATACTCTGTTTTAAAACCAACTGGCTTAATCCTATCTGGAATATCTAACATTTCGTAGATATCATTCATATGGATTTCGTATTGTTTTACCAATGATTCCATTTCAGATTTGATTTGTGTAACAGTCCATCCCTGCATCATTCTATCATAAAGAATTGGATATGCTTCTGTGATTTTATTTAGTGCATTATTAAACTTGTTCCTATCGATTGGTCTTCTGCATCGAAAGTCCGTTTTTAATGACTTATATTCCGCAGTATCTAACAATCCCAACAATGCTGTTCCAAGGCTTCCGCTTGGCTGGACCAATTCTTTATAATCATTTTCCAATCTTCTTAATGCTTCACCAGTCAGTCTTGCGTGAATAATGGTTATGTATTCCAATTCACGAAGCAGATTTAGTTGTAGATCGTGATTATATTTCAGGTCTTCTGCAATGTATTTTTTGTGTATATATGTATTTGCCGTAGTTGACTTGAAACTGAAAACTTTATGATTGTCATGGAAATGGTTCTTGAACTCTTGAGCACCTTCTGAAAGATCCAGTACGGCTGTTGGATCGTTATTCGTCCAAGAGGCAAGTTCGTCTTCAATACTATAATTACTCTTTGATAATGTTATTTGGTTTTGCTGTTCTGGAAAGTAGAAATCATTTAGAAGAATTGTCAAGTTGTTTTCTGTAGCATTATCAATTACTTGTGATATTTCTTTCGCATTTTCAGAATTAATTATTACACAATATCTAAGCCTTATTGGCATAGCGTATGCGTTAAAATTGTATGCAATTCTATTGCCGTTTTGGTCGACATTATAAAAGATAGTATCATCGTATGAATAGTCATAATAACACTTAACAATAATAAATGGGCTTTTTTCATCCTTTTCCGACAATTTCTTTTTTAGCTTTTCATCTGATGTTCCATCATATATTAATATTGATTCATCATCAAGCAAATTTTTGAAATAATCTATTACAGCATTGGTGTAATGGTTAATAGTTTCATCGCCTAAGGACTCCAGCATTTTTTCTTTGCGTTCATTCTCATATTTCTCGTTTTCAATTCTTTTTTCTTCGTCAATCAACTTTTGCTTTTCGTCTTTAATTTTTTGGTCAAACTCATCCTTTCTTTTGTTAAAGAATTCGATTGCTTTCTTTATATCGCAGTCGTGTTCATTCATTTCTGTTAGGTATTCTTGCAGATATTTATAGCTGCTAAAACCAAGTTCTCTTTGGAACTCCTCATCCTTGTATTCGGGGATTAAAGCTAATAGCGTATTTTTTATATTTTTCCATAATGCTTCATCTTCTTGGGCAATGTCTGTTTCTTCCTTGCTAGGAATCCTTTTCTGGGTTCGCTCATAGTTTTCATTTATTTTTTCTAACGCTTTCTTTACACTATCCCTTAAATCAGGTTTAATATCAATACGCTCTGGTGTATACCAGTCTGGTCTCATTGAATCAAGTTTATCTGATAACTCTGCATGATATGAAATAGCAATAATTACTTGGTTGAGCACTTCTTTTTGTACATCCTTATCAAGAGCTAATTCTGCCGGATGATACCCTTTTGAAAAAATCACACAACCTTTTGCTTTAAATGTTATATTGGTAAAGCATAGTTGCTTGCCCAAAGTGGCATTGTTAGCAGAATCTCTGACAATATCAACGTCGTTGTCTTTAGAAATAGTAAATCTAACTCTTCGTGAAGGCGTTTTGTCATTCAACACAATAGTTGTTTCTTCGTTAGCAAGCGCAGTTAAATACTCCTCAGTAGAAATAAGATCCTGTATATTCTCTGCATACGCCACCAATTCAACTTTTAATTCGCAAGGGAAAGAGTTTATAAAATCTATCATTTGTGTTTGAGTTTCCCCTTGGTCCTCATATTGATATTCCCTTTTATCAGCAACATAGTTTTCTCTACACTTTAAAACTATAAACGGGTATGAAATTGAAGAACGTTCAACCTCATTTGCAAGAATCTGGTTGAACAAGGCTCCCATTTCATCAAATGTGTATAGCTTTATCCTATTTTCCGTTTTTTGAAGCACTGCTTCTTTTATGGCTTCGTAATATTGTTCAAGCACGTATATCATCCTTTCATATCACTTGTTCAGTTCCACTTGTAACTTTGGATTTTTCTTTTTAAGGCTTGCTACATCAATCTTTTCTGCTAACTCCGATGTGATATTTAAACTCTTTAACTTAGGCAGTTCAAAAAGAACATCAAGGCTACCCACTTTGTTGTCATGCAAAACTAAATATTGTAGACTTTCGCAGTTTTTGATGTGCTTTAAATCAAAGAATCCACAAGAACCTATTGTTAAATCGCGCAAGCTCTTTTGCTTTTCAAGAAACTCAAAGTTTCCTACTTCCTGGTCTGTGATGTGAATTGTTATTAATTCAGTAAACCTGTTTAAGAACTCGGTATTATCGATGTCATTGCCAATTAACATCAATCCAGTAATGTCCGCAGGTACTTCTTCAAAGGTTTTTCTTTTTACATTGGTATGAGTTAAAAGCAACCAGTGTTTTTTCTTTGCTCTTTCAACCGCCTTCTCATACTTGTCGTCATCTGATGAAAGATATGTTTTCGCCATTGTTTCTACGGTTACTCTGATTCTGTCGCGAAGCTCCTGTGGTTCGATAATCTCCACATGATTTCCGTATTGCAAAGCCCAATAATAAATATCATCTACATTAGATTGTATCCATATTTCTAACCTTTCGTTCTCCGTCTTGACAATTCTGAATTCATCACCAAAGTAATCAATTACATCGCCAATAACAGCTTTGTCTACAATCATTTTTACATGTTGTGCTTCGCCTGGAAGCATATACAAATGTGTTGCAAGATATTGCTTTGTGTTTAATGGTCTGAGTGGAGCAAAGTGTTCTCCGTCAATCGTTTTAAGATTTGTGATTCGATCAATCCTATAATTATTGTAATTGTCAAACGGTTCTTCGTTACATATGAGATAATAGTGGTCATTGGCTGCTGCAATTCTATATGGATTTACAGTATGTTCACCTATCGGATGGAGCTTCTTGTCAGAGCCGTATTCGTTATATGTAAAACCTATTTTTGTTTCAGTCTGAATAGCATTATGAATTATTTTAACGTTTTCCGGTAGACTATCATTTTGTGCAGTAACATTATTTACCACTTCAATAAACTTGCTTTTTGTTTTAAATCTCCCTGAAGCCAACCTTTCGATTTTTTCTATTATGCTTTTTCGGTCTGAATTTGGAATATGTTTTGAAAACACAACGGAATCGATTAAAAGATGTAATTCTTCTTCAGAAAAATCGCTCTTATAGTACAAATCCGTTGTCATAGAACTATCTTCTTTTTCTCCTGTTTCTTTGTTTTTGAACTTTCTTGATTTTTCTCTGGATTTTACAACTCCAAATCCTGAATGTTTATTTTCCTGAAAAAAAGAATTTATTGAAGCAAGATGTCTTGATAATGTTCGTCTTTCAACAGGCATCCCGCGTCTATCTAATTCTTCACGAATAAACCTCTGAGTTATTCTGTTTTCCTTGTCGCTATACTCTTTTAGAATACTCAGAATGGTTAAATCTAACGATGTGTTGTAGTCCACATTATCACCTCATTTTTTATTATACAGCTTATATTAAAGCATTACAACACCCTATGTGTCATTTTTGGCGCATAGGACATAGTTTATTCTATTTCATTGATTACGTTTTCGTATTCTTCATGATAATATTTTTTATAGAATTCAAGTTGAACATCTTGAGTAACACTTGCTACACATGACAACTCGTGAAACACATCATGAAATAAAAGATGACTGGTTATCAATTCTTCCGAAACTTTGTTTCTTCTAAAGTCTTGTATCCGTGCCTCTTTGTTTTTAGAAGAATAAATACTGTTAGTGTTAATATATGCATCATTCATTGTATAGCCTTTTTCAACCAGTTCTTTAAACATTCCTTCTGTGCAAACATATTCTTTCAGTTTTTTGAAATTATCTACTGTTAATGCTGCCTTGTTCATACAACATGAAAAGGAATTTAATTTGGCAAGATCATAGATTGTTTGCGGAATGAATACATTTTGTTCCCATTTCAGCCTGTCTTTGCCAACCATATTAAAAACACTCAGCAGGAGTTGCTCATCATTTATATTTATATTGAGAAAACTTCTGCCGGTTCTTTTTGATAACATGCCGATCATTTCTGATTTGTCATCAGATATAACACCTATCATTCCAAATGCTCTTCTGTCAGATTCTATTTTCTTATTACAATTAAAAATCTTGTCCAGACGCTGTTGAATTTTCGCTCTTACAGGCTCTGCAATTCTCATCTCAAATCGAGTTCTATTGTGAAACAGCATTCCTATCAAAGCAATATTTGATGAAACTATTGCATTTTCATAATCCAATGGGTTGTGATTAAAGATTCCAAGCAAGTACATAATTATTAGCCCACAAGCCTCGCCTCTTAACGATACCGGATAGCCCATTTCTTTTGATAGTTTCGCTATTTCTTCAATTATAAGTATATCAATAGCACAACAAGAAAGTTCTATTTCCTCTAATTCGGTTTTTATTTGCTCAAGAATCGTTGGGTTATTCTTAAACTCTTTATTTGCTCTATTCATGCATTTTTCACGAAGTTCTTTGTTTATTCTTTCCTCTTCATCTATATTAGGAAAACTATAAAACACCGCACCAAAACTCATGTAACTATGCGGTTTAGCAATTTGAAATTCCATTGTGATTCTCCTTCTCTTTTATTCTCTTTAATGATTCAGCAGTAAGTTTATAGCAAAGCATATTGGGATAGTATTCTGTGCTTTCGAGTATCGGTGTTAAATCCATATTCAGATGTTCCATTATAGCCATTGCAATTCCTGAACTTCTTGATACTCCGCACTCACAATGAACCCATATTTCATCAACTTTGTCTTTCCACTTATTGACAAAAGCCGCAATTTTTTTAGCATCTTCTGGTGACATTGGCGAATAACCATTAAAGATATCTTTTGACTCCTCGCTAATGTCATAGAATGACAAGTACAGAATTTCTCTTATGGATTTATTCAGCGTGTTAAACTTTGCATGATTATCAAATGGATCGCTTATAGAAATTATTACTTTATTGTTTTCATATTGCTTATAGCTTTGCGCAACTGCTTTTGCTCTGCTCATTATTTTTACAATCATATCCAACCTCTTTCTTCATTTTGAAAACCTTATTCTTCGCTATAAGCATATTATAAAAGAAAGGATGTGCTTTATTTAGCACATCCTTTAATTTACACAAGCAAATATTATAGTGTCTATTTTTTTTACTTTTGACATTTCCTTTCCTTTGGGGAATTCATTATCAAACCAGCTAATCCATGCATTTGCTTCATCTGTTTTTAAGAAGTTGTTGTACCAATTATTTAGCATCTCCCAGTCGCTTTTTATTTTCGACATCGTTTTTGTTCCTGATTCTGATAGAAATCTCAACTTGTAGACTTCTTCGAGATATTTTCTTATTTTGGAATCATAAATAGGAACGCTCGGATTCTTTGTATGCAAAAGTTTTGATGCAAATGAAAATTCAAAACTATTTGATGTAAGTTTTGTTTTCAACTCTTCTACAATCGATTCTAATGACTCGTTGCCTAATGTTCTTTTAAGCAACTGAAAATAAGTGTCCCAGTTGGGATTGGCTATTTTTTCTTTTGTTTCTTTGTTGATGGTTTTTGTTTTAGCAAAAACTGAGCTTCTGGCTGTTAGATAGTAACCATAATATACATCTCTGAAATCTTCATCATCCTCATTATGATGTTTCATTATATACAAATATGTATTTATTCCGTTTTCAATAGTTAGTTTTTGCCTCTCGGTTATTTGCTGCACCCTTATTCTTTCCATTTTTATCACTCCTTGCAGTTATTCTATCATAACAGTGCTTGGTTTTCAATCTTCGTTATTAATAAAGCATTTATAATGCTCGCTGTAGTCATAGCGGATTATAGGCTCAGATATTACACCAAAAGCGGTTTTAATTTCCTTTATGTACTTATTGTCAATATGCGGATTCATATAGATTATCGCTTTACCTTTGGAGTTGAAATCCACTCTGCCTCTTGGGTAATAATCAAACGGCTTGTTGCAGGGCTTGATATGTTCCCAGAGTTGCTTATGATTAAATGTGTTTCCTGATTTTGCAACGCCTTTGGTTGCGCCATCATCAAACGGATAGGCAATAAGCTCACCGTCAACTATCCAAAAAACACCTCGTTTATTCATTGTTCATCATCCTCACTTCAACACCTTGTTGGCTCGCATAATCAATTGTGTGTTTTGTTCCGCCGTTAATTCCGTTATATACTGCTAACAATAATGACGACCTATCCACCATCCAGCAATCACGTTCAAAAAAAGCTTTCTTTCCGGGCTTTTTACTAATGTAGCAAACTTCGTCTGCTTCCTCTGTAATCGCATAATACATATCGTGCCAGTTTTGTTCCCATTTCGTTTCCATTCCGTTCCAAGCACAAGCACAAATCAGCTTTATAGGCAAACCTTCGCTTTTAAGTTTTAATACAGTTTCTGCGGCATAAATATCCACACCGCGCTGCATACCGGAAATATAGTATACATATCCTTTACTTGCCGCAACTCTTATTTGTACTTCGAGCCATACACGGATTTTATCTTCTTCAACATTCAAAAGTTCCGGTCTGTGTCCTGTAAAGCAACATGTATTATTTCTAGTTTTCATCATCTTCGCAATTGTCCTCGGTTTCCATTTTTTCACTTTTCGCGGAAAAAGCGTTTGTTAAGTCAGCCTTATCAAAGTTTGCATAGTTTATATTGTCAGTAAAGACAAAGCCAGCGTTTTTGCAGTTTGCATCGATAAAGCAGGCGTAGTCTATATCCGTATAGGTGAAAAGTGCCTTTTGCAGATTGGCGTTTTCAAATCCACCGTCCGCAACACTTGAAAAAGTAAAACACAAAGATTCTGCATCTGCTTCGTCAAAATCGCAGTCCCAGCAGGTAGTTGCAAAGAAATCCGCATTACTTAATTTAGCTTTTTTGAAATTTGAATGCAACATGTGCGAATTGATAAATCCTGCGTCGGTGAGGTTTGCCTCTGACATATCAACATCGTGAAAAGTACATTCAATAAACTTTGTATTTTCGAGTATTGCTCCGATAAACTTTGTTTTGTCAAAATGCGCTTTATAGAATATCACTTCGGAAAAATCAAGTCCGCTCAAATCAATTTCATCAAAGGTAACCTTGGAGAAAACAGCAAGCTCTCCTTCGCCATCTTTTTCTATCCATATTTTATGAGTCTTTAGTTTTTCCTCGATTTGTTCAACCGTTGGTTTTTCTGAATAAATCATCATTGCGCGCAAGCCAAAATTAATACCCATTATTCTTTCTCCTTTCGTAAGGACGGTTGAAGTTGCTCTAATAGATAAGCTTCTTTCTCTAAATATCCATCATCCTTTTCAAGACGGTAGAGCGGCGACAAAATCGGATGATAGCTGCCCCAGCCCCAACCATGCTTTAATGCTCTTATTTTCCATTCACCGTTTGTATCACGGAACAGCATCTGTACACCACAACAACTTCGGTTTTCTGCTTTTGTTAATAACGCATGTTTTACCGGTGCGAACGGCAAACAGTTAAGTGTAACAATATCTCCCGCTTCAAATGGGATTGGTAAATCAAGTGAGAGGCTACTTATGTATCCTTGATTCTGGTGATGCGAAGGAGCATCATGTTGTTTGAAGTATACAATTTCATCTCTAATTAAGTAATATGTATAAGTTTTCTTCATTGTTCCATCAGAACATGGAATCCATTTCGAGAATTCTGTCCAACACAATGATTCTTTATCCCATTCCTCTTCTTCAATTTCATCTTGAAGATATTTAATTGCTGCTTCGTATGATGTGAATGGTGCGGCAAAGCCTTCCTTTTCGTCGAGTTCATCGCCATCATACCAACATTCTGTCATGCAGAGAATTTCTCCCGTTTTTATTTTAATCTCGTCAAGTGCCCTTTGTGTTTCAGCACGCATTTTGACTGCATATTCATCTTTTGACAACGCATAAAGATTCATCTTCTTATTTAGACTTAAATTCGAACCGGTAATTATTTCTGTAAGAACATAATCACTTAAGTCCTGTTTCTTAAGGTAATCCCTCATTTCTTCCGACTCTATGCAAGCGTCTATAATTCTGTCTTTATTGTTCACAATATCACTTCCTTTTTGCCTTTCGCATAATCATAATACAACAATGTATGTGCTATTTTTGTAACATACAAACATGAAATTCAAAAGATGGTGACAATTGCCACCATCTTTTAACTCTTATGCACCTATCTTTATAACCTTTCCACTCGGTTTGTTGCTGTTCTTTATAACCTCGCTCATCGCTTCTGCTGCCCTCTGTTGCATGCTTTCTGTTACATGCATATAGGTGTTCATCGTGAATCCGGCATCTGTGTGTCCGAGCATTTGTGATACCGTCTTGATATCCACGCCTTGTTCAATCATGAGCGTGGCAAATGTATGGCGAAGGTCGTGGAAGCGTATTCTCGGAAGTCCTGCTCTCTGTTGGATTCTGTGAAGTTGCCTTGTAACCGCAGGTCCTTCTCGGTAATCACCTGTTCTTGGTGATGGGAAGATGAGGTTGCTTTCGCCCATCTTACGAAGTTTCATCGCTTTGAGTAAGTCCACACATTCATTCGTGAGCTTTATGGTTCGGATTGAGCTCTTTGTCTTTGGTGTCGTGCAATGTTATAATTGGAGTGATCCATGAGGAAGAATTGTATAAAGCATGGAACAGCACGGTAAGACAGGAACCATTTGGCAAGATTGAACCTTTAAGATAAGGAGGTAAATTATGTATATTGAAGATGGAATAGCATATGCAGGAGAAAAAGCACCTGCTATCAAAGTTTCCGGTGTAAGACCTCTTGACAATCATAAATTATGGGTTAGATTTAATACAGGCGAAGTGAAGGTGTTTGATTTTATTCCACTTCTAAGTAAACCTGCTTTTGCTCCACTTGCAGATGTTAAGACTTTTAATGAGGTATACATTGATTACGGAATGACAGTTTGGAATGATGGAGAAATAGACATCGCACCTGAGTTTCTTTATGAGCAAGGGGTTACTAACACAGAAATTGTTGCATAAAAATATGCGTAGTTATTCTTCTTAATGGAGAATTAACTACGCTATATTTTTCCAGAAATATATTATTTTTCTTGACCACTTATCTGACCACTTATTGACCACTTATGAATTAAAAGCCGTGTGAAAACTTGCATTTTTTTGGTATAAGTGGTCAAAATGATTAAAATACAAGTGGCTAAAAATGGCTTAAAATGGCGGTTTGTGGGCATTTGTAGAACAAGCGTTCGTGATTTGTAATCAGCAGGTCAGGGGTTCGAGTCCGTTCACCAGCTCCATTTATGGAAGAGTTCCCGAGTGGCCAAAGGGATCAGACTGTAAATCTGACGTCTACGACTTCGGTGGTTCGAATCCACCCTCTTCCACCACGAAAAAGCCGCTAGAAATAGCGGTTTTTCTGCTTTTTATAGGCACAAAAACAAGCCGCCAAAAAACGCCTTTGACCGCTTATTGACCACTTGTCTGACCACTTTTTTTCACTATTATTTTGTTTTATTCAAAATACGGGTCTATACGCAGTTGCGTGTGAAAACAAGTTCTGATAAGGTATTATTACAGATAAAGCCATCTTTCAGGTGGCTTTATTTTTGTGCTTTTTAACGGAGGATAACCGCTTTCGCTGCAGGCTCACCGTAAGTTTTTTGTTTATTTAAAACAATTTTAAATAAGCGTTCACAAAGCTCTTGAAAAACGCTTGCTTTTTTGATAAAATCAAATAATAGAAAGAAGTTGTCTTTTTTTGTAAGATTTTATCTACCAAACATTTTTTCAGCAAAGCATAAAGGGAGGCTTTCTTATGAAAAAACTAAAGGTTTATATCAGCATAATGCTGTCGGTTATAATGATGATAAGTCCGCTTAACGTCTTGACGGCATATGCGGATTCAACATTTGACGCAAAGATAAATAACGGAATCAAAGATATATTTTATCCGAGTATTTCGGTAGCCGTTATGTCCGATTATTGGACCGAGAACTCAACGCTTACTCTTTTGAGAGATATTGATGTAAGCGAATCAATAGTTGTTCCTTCGGGCAGGCATATTCTTGATTTGAACGGCTTCGGACTGAGAGCAAGCGGCTCGGATTACAGCGTTATTACCATTCCTTCGGGTTCAGAGCTTATCTTGAACGACTCGGGCAGTGCCGAGCATAAATACACACTCGATGAAAACTCTCTTGCAACCGTTAACGACAGTGCCGAGGGTGACTATTCAACCTTCAACGGCGGATATATTACGGGTGCAAGCGGCGAATCGCTTGAGGGCGGTGCAATTAAAAACAGCGGAACCTTAACAATGAACGGTGGAACAATCATAGGTAACTACACCGGCACTAAAGGCGGAGGCATCTTCAACGTCGGCAATGCTTATATCAACGGCGGAAAGATAACCTATAACCGTGCAATAGGCTGGGGCGGCGGAATATATCTTTCCGACGAAGCGGTCAACACCGTTAATCTTTCGGGCGGTGAAATAGTCTGTAACGGAGCCGGAAACGGCGGCGGAATACATATATCAAACAAAGACACGGTTAATCTTTCAGGCTCGCCGGTTGTTGAGGATAACTATTCGATTAACTCAAATCCTGAGTATGAACTCAATAATATCAATCTTGCTCAGGGCGGATTTATCAGCGTAACGGGAGCCCTTGGAAAAGGAGCATCAATAGGAGTCAGAAGCTCAAACGGTGAAGGCGTACTGACAAACAGTGAAAATACCGAATATAACAATATAGCCAAGTTTACCAGCGATAACTCCGATTATGTTGTAGGCAAGGATTCTTCAAGCGGACAGCTCAAGCTGCATACACCGTATATCGTTACATGGCTCAACGAAAACGACAGTGTTCTTGAAACAGACGAAAACGTCGCTGAGGGTGAAACTCCGGTTTATAACGGTGAAACGCCTGTAAAGCCCGACGATTTTCAGGGACTTTACGTCTTTGATGATTGGTCGCCCGAGGTAGTTGCCGCAACCGGCAATACGGTTTACAGGGCAACCTTTAAAACAGTCACTCCTGTTGCAAAAATCGGTGAAGTTTTATACGGTAAATTTGAAAATGCAATCAGAGCAGAGAACTGGACTCAGGGCAGCACGCTCACTCTTCTTGCGGATATAGATACAGATGCAACCGTTACCGTTCCGGACGGTGCTCATACCCTTGACCTTAACGGTTTCGGACTGAGAGCAAGCGGCTCGGATTACAGCGTTATTACCGTTCCTTCAGAAGCACAGCTGACTCTTAATGACAGCGGCAATACTCAACACAGATATACTGTTGAAAACTCTCTTGCAACTGTTAACGACAGCGCCGAGGGCGAATATTCAACCTTCAGCGGCGGATATATTACGGGTGCAAGCGGCAGTTCGCTGGTCGGCGGTGCAATTAGAAACAGCGGAACCTTCACTATGAACGGTGCAACGATTATCGGAAATTCCGCTTATAAAGGCGGCGGTATTGCCAATTCAGGCACCGCAAATATTAACGGTGGTCAGATAATCTATAACCGCACAAACGGTTGGGGCGGCGGAATATACCTTTCCGACACAGTTGCAAATGCGGTTAATCTGAACGGCGGCTCAATAACAAATAACAAATCAGGCAACGGCGGCGGAATTCATATAAGCGAAAATGACATAGTGAATATATCCGGTTCGCCGATAGTTTCTGACAATCTTTCAACAGGCAATAACCCGAATAATATAAATCTCAGTTCAAACGGTATTATCGCCGTAACGGGAGAACTCTCAAACGACGCTTTAATCGGCGTTAAAAGGTCGGATACTGAGGGAGATATAACCAATAGCGAAAACACGGCTTATAATGTTGCCGAAAGATTTGTAAGCGATAACCCCAATTGCTTTATAGGAATAAACGCTGAAAGCGGTCAGCTCAAGCTCTATATACCTTATACTATTATATGGAAGAATTATGACGGCACTGTTCTTGAAACGGATACAAGACTTCCCGAGGGAGACGTTCCGCACTATGACGGCGAAACGCCGACAAAGCCCGACGACGAGGAGTACACATACACCTTTGAGGGCTGGACTCCCGAGGTGGTTGCCGCAACGGGTGACGCAGTATATACTGCAGCCTTTACGGCGGTGCCGAAGATTAATACCTATACGGTAATATGGCAAAACTATGATGGAACCGTTCTTGAAACAGACGAGAATGTCGAGGAAGGAACTATTCCGAACTATGACGGCGAAACGCCAACAAAGCCCGACGACGAGCATTATACATATACATTTGATAAATGGTCGCCGGAAATAAGCACTGTAAGCGGAGATGTAACATACACTGCAACATTTACCGCAACTCAGTTTGTCGCTAAAGTCGGAGATAAACGCTTTACAACCTTAAGCGATGCTATTCAGGAGTCTGAAAAAACAAAGGGCGGCACGGTTATTACGCTTCTTGCTGACGCAGACGCACCTTACAGTATGAACGACCTTACTTATGACGTTCTTCGCATAAAGCATGCAGGCTTCAATGCCGACATTACGAACTACAAGAGAAAAGACACAGAAAACAACGTCACATATTATTACAGAACAGAAGACAAGGCGTATGTTGACGGCGAGGGCGATGATTCCGATATTATTGAAATTGCTACCGGCACAACGGTAACCGTAATAGTTGTCGGAACCGGAGTTGAAATCGTTCTCGGTTCAGGTGCTTCGGTAGTTGTTGAAGGTGCTGCCGCGTCAAGTGTAAATGTTGAAGTTTCCGATTCGGAATCCGAATGTCTGGAAGAAGAGGAACAGGCAGACGGTTCAAAGAAATATACAAACCATAAATTCCACTGGGTAACCATCGACACCGGTATTTCAATTCTTGACGCTGCTTCGGATCCTTTACCCGATTGCGTTAACGATATCTGGGCAACTTATAATCAGAATATTTCAACTATTATAAAAATACTTCCCCCGGTTTTAACCGTTATCGGGCACACCGACATTATACTTAAATTCCCGTATCCCGAAGGCTGGTATTTCCCGCCGATTCCGTATCTTCCCGAAGCTATGAACCCCGGAAGCCACTTTGTTGCTTTCTTTGAGGGAACGAGCTATAGCACTTACGGAACTCCGTTTTTAGGAAAAACAATAACTGAGGATTTGGAAATAACGGGAATCTGGGTTCCGTATGAGGCGGCGGTTATCAAAGATAACGGCGAAAGGGAATACTATCTCCAGTTCTCGTCAGCTTGCGAGGAACGCGACGATAAAATAGTTGAAATTCTGAGTGCACCCCTACTCGATTATACGCTTCAGAAGATTTCGGAAAACCCCGATGTATACGAGGTACTGAGGGTTAAGCGTGGAAAATACATGGGAGAATGTGTTGCTGCACCCCCGAATCTGCCGGAAGGCTACTATATGAAGGTCTGGACCTATCAGGATGAAGCGGAAGGGGAAATAACCTGCTATACCATAACAAATGAATATACGGTTAAGTGGGTTGTAAACGGCGTTACCGTTGAGACCGATGAGGATGTTGAGTACGGCACAATGCCCGTATACAACGGAGAGACGCCCGCATCGTATTTCGACGGAAAATACGAATACACCTTCTCAGGATGGACGCCGGAGCTTTCACCGGTAACTCAAAGCATTACATACACGGCAGCCTATACAGCAACACCGGTTGACGGATTTAATCTCTCACTTGACGATTGTATTCACCTGAATCTCTATATAAATGTTGACAGCTATGTTGACGCTCAGAACGCAAAATTAACGGTTACTCACAATGACCCCAATATGCAAAGCCCGACGCCGATAACCGAAACCTATTCGGGCGAAGAGCTTACTTCGCTTAAAGATGAGGACGACGGCAGATATGTTGTTAAGGTTCTTGCCGCACCGGCACAGTTGAGGGATGAAATGACCGTAACGCTTTATAACGGCGATGAATACATTCGTTCCTTCACGGTGTCTGTTAAGGATTATTGCGAGGCAATTATTGATTTATACAGCGATTCCGAAGATAAAAAGGAACAGCAGCTCGTTGTGCTTGCAAAAACAATACTTGACTACGGCAAGGCTTGCAGCTCAGAGTTTGCTTACAATGAAAGCAAATTTGCTTCTCAGGATTATATCAACACGGAGCCTGCACAAATCGACGGATTTTTTCAGTTAGAAGGAACGAGCGGTATTGTGAAGAGTTATTCATATGTTGCAAAATCAATTCCTTCTCTCAGAATTTATATCAATAAAACAGAAGCGCAGTGCGTTGCCGACGGACTTGTTGCAACGGTAACCGATGCAAACGGCAATGTTCGTGAAATACCGCCGACCATTGTTGAAGGCACAACAAAGGTATGCCTTGATATAACCGGAATACTTGCCGAAAACTTCGACGGAACAAATGTTATTGAATACGACGGTGTAACGCTGAAATTAAACATTAATCAGTACGCCAAAGCAAAGGGCGGAGATTTAGGCAGAAGTATGTTCTATTACGGCGTTGCGGCTAAAAACTATTTTAAGAATTAAAGGAGGGCTTGAGTATGAAAAATTATGAATATAAAGAGCCTGAATTTAAGGCTGTAATCTTAAGGAATAATGATGTTATCACAACATCGGGCAAACCCCCCGAAGGAAAGCTCGGAATAGTAGCTTACGATTGGGAAAGCTCGGATATTGCAATTGAAATTTAACAGTAAAAGATAAGGGGCTGTCTCACGGAAGTGAGGCAGCCGAAATTTGTCATCAGTAATGAGACATCGGGTTCCTTTACTTTTTATGTCAATACAATTAGGGCAGAGGTTTGAAAACCTCTGCCCTGTTTTTTGTATTGTTTTAGATTGCTCAGCTTTATTCCTCTTCTGAGTCAGCGGTTATTCCGGCTGTTTTATGTTCCCGGTACCTGAAGAAATAGATAAACATAACCGTTGCCCACATAAAGAGCGGCATTGTTCTGTCAAGAACAAAAAGGGTGTAAACATTGAGGTTTACGTTAATCGGCCAAAAGCTCTTTACAAGGAGAAGTCCCGTTACAACAACAGCCCAGAAAATATTTTTCTTAAACTTGTTGAGTCTGCCTGCGATATAACCAATAAATACCGCAGCTATTGTGCCTGACGTCAGTATAATGCCACCGATATCCCAACGTTCAACCATAACGGTTGTTGAATACGCAACATAAACTGCGAGAATCATCATAAGGTACCGTACCAGATTGCCGTGCGGTTTTTTGTAGCCAACCGTTCCGTAATAGAACACAAACGCATAATAAATTCCTACAAGCACAAATGAGTGAACAGAAAGATTCTTGTTAAGCCGCCATACCAGACATACAATGCTGACTGCGAGTCCTATAAGTGCTACAACAGCTATAATGAGTCTGTGCAGAGTGCTTTTATTATCCTGCATAAAGTTTCCTCCTCAGAAAATGATAAAGTATATATTTATAATATACACCCTCGTATAACAAATGTCCAACAAAAAACAGCAGTTTTTTAAAATTTCAGAACATTTATATGTATTTTTATCACAGCGTGTCGGATTGCCGTGCGGATTAGTAAAAACTAAGCCGTGACCCCGGCATGCCGGAGGTCACAGCTTTTGCATTACGGATTATTGTTCCTGTGTTACTGTTTTCCAGGACTCTTTAAGATTCTTTTCGAGTTCTTTTACAGAGTCGTAACCGTAGTAGGATGTGGTGTAATACATATCGTCAATACCCGTTATATCGCCGTCTGAGGTGATTTTGAAGTTTGTTGCATATGCATATGTGTAGCGGGTCTTGTTTTCCCAGCTGTCTTTGTACGAATATACAAAGTACATTGCGTTAGAATCGCCGTAATCTCCTTCGTAAGCAAAAATTGCTTTTACGTACTTTGGTGACTCGCTGCTGTAATCTGACTTCATTTCTTCATCGGCAAGTTCTTTAATCTTGTCAAGGTCGTCTTTGTTGATTGTATCCTTTGAAGTGAGGAAGTCAACAGTTGTTGGCTCAAACTCCTTTTCTGTTGAATCAAGTACAAAGCCGTATTCTGCAGTTTCAAAGTCATCGTAATATGCGTTTGCAGTAACCTTAATCTTACCTGTTGACTCATAACTTTCGCTGTCGTAACTGTAATAAACAGTAATCGTCTCGTCCTTTGTTTTGATATTAAGCGACTGCTCGCCGTATTCTACGCTGATACTGTCGTTAATCTTTTCGCTATAGCCTGTGTCGTAAACAAGTTCAGTTTCGCTGTAATAACCTGTTGCGTCGTATGTAACGCTCTTAATCACTTTGAACGGGTCAATCTTAGCGACAGGCGTGAGTCCTTCAACTGTGAAAGTCTTTGTAATCTTGTCTTCGCCTACAAGTTTTTTCTTAGGCTTTTGCTTATTGACTTTTTCGTAATTAATCTTTATTGTTACGGTAATCTCATCGCCGTTTTTAAGGTTTTCGGAAGGTTTGCAACTTACTTTGAAGTACTTTGAGTCCTCCAGCATATCGTCCATATCCTTGCCGTCAAATCCGCCGAGTGCGTCTTCGAGCGCCTCAAAGTCATAAACTGATTCGAGGTCAACTGAACCGTAACCGTCATAACCTGTGAACTTAGGGCTGTCGGTAAAATAGTTTTCAGAGTTTACTTTGCCTGTAAAGAGTACAAGGCAGACAATTGCAACTGCAACAACTACCACTGCTGCCGCAATAATACCGATAAGTTTTTTGTTTACGGGCTTTTTTGCCTTTGCGGGCTGTTGCGGTGTCATAACAGGCTGAGGTGCAACCTGAGAAACGACCGGTGCCGCATTCTGATACACAGGTGCTGAAGGCTGAGGAGCATATGCAGGCTCTGCCACAGGCTGTGAGTACTGATTATCAACAACATCCGGCTCAGGCTGTGCATTCTGATTATCAACAACCACGGGCTCGTCTGTTGCAGGTGCTGTTAAGTTTGCACCGCACTTGATACAGAATTTTGAACCGTCCGGAATCTCTTTTCCGCAATGTGAACAAATCATAATTTGTTCCTCCTTGTATTATTTTCTGCTAAGCAGTTGCAATAACAACGCAAAACATATTTTGATTATAATATATAAACGTTAAGAAATCAAGATATTAACCGTATATACCGAATACAAACTGCCTTTTAGCCGCAAAAATATATCATTTTTTCACAAAAAACAGGCAAAAATAAAGGCAATTTAACCAAATGTGTAAAATTTACACATATATTTGTGTAAATTTGTTGCATTTTTAAATGTTGTGTGGTAATATTTGGAATTGTAGTACTACACATTTTAATTGCGGACCACGGTCTGCACAAGGAGGAACTAAGTATGAACAGCAACAAAACAATTCTTGTTGCCGATGATACTGAGGAGATCGGAAAAGCGTGTGAAAAGGAACTCAAGGCTCTCGGTTTTGATGTAAAAATATGCAG
Source organism: Oscillospiraceae bacterium (assembly GCA_015065445.1). GTDB lineage: Bacteria > Bacillota > Clostridia > Oscillospirales > Acutalibacteraceae > Eubacterium_R. The sequence continues at coordinate 18,427 of SVQF01000002.1, forward strand.
ACGAGAGGGCGACGAAGTCATAAGGAAAATTGAGTCGTACCGCTACGATGCGGTGCTGCTTGACGTGTTTATGGCGGGTAGTGACGGAATAGAGGTTATAGAATATATAAATGAAAATCTTGCAAAGCCGCCGCTTGTCTTTACAATAGCAGGCGTTTCGGCACCGCAGTTTGAGGAAGAACTGATTCGCAGCGGTGCAACATTTCACTTTATCAAGCCGATTCGTCCCGAGCTTATTGCAAAAAGAATTCAGCAGTTTTTAACGCAAAAGGACAGCGGAAAAATAGCCATAACTCAAAACAATACGCTTGAGGCTCTTGTTTCGGACATAATGCGTCAAATAGGTGTGCCTGCACATATAAAGGGGTACCAGTATCTGCGTTCGTCAATTATTCACTGCGTAAACGACAAGAGTATGCTCGGCTCAGTTACAAAAATCCTTTATCCAACGGTGGCAAAGGAGTTTTCAACAACGGCAAGCAGGGTTGAAAGGGCTATACGCCACGCAATAGAGGTTGCGTGGAACAGAGGCGACGTTGATGTGCTGTCGTCGTTTTTCGGCTACACCATTCAGGCAGAACGTGGCAAACCCACAAACAGCGAATTCATCGCAATGATTGCCGACAAAATCAGCCTTGGCTATCAGTCTGTTTCACCTGCAATCTGAAAGAAAAACAATGAGCAGCCTTTAGGCTGCTCATTTACTATGTATTAAAGTTTTTCTCTTTCAAGGCGGAACGCCACAGAGCGTTTCAGGTACTCAAGATAATCTTTGTCACGGCACATTGCCTTTGAGGGAACGTCGGACAGTTTTGCAACAGGTCTGCCGTTCACGAACTGTAGTTTGATAACAATGTTAAGCGGCTGAACGTTTGTGTCGTTTGAACAGAAAGTGCCTATCCCGAACGAAACTTTCGCCCTGTCCTTAAAATTATCGTACAATGCCTGAGCCCTGTCAAAATCGAGGCTGTCACTGAAAAGAAGCACCTTTGTTTTTGGGTCAACGCCGTACTTTTTGTAATGGGCAATAATCTTTTCGCCCCACTCATACGGGTCGCCGCTGTCGTGACGGACGCCCGTGTAGTTGTTAACCATTGAGCGATTGAAGTCAAGCAGGAACAAATCGGTTGTAACCGTGTCGGTAAGTGCCGTACCGTTGTCGCCGTCGTACTCGGCATACCAGTCTTTCATAGCGTAGTAATTTGTGTACGCAAGCGGGATTGAATCTATTCCCTGATACATCTGCACAAACTCGTGTGCATACGTGCCGATTGGCGTAAGGTTGTATTTCATTGCAAGATACACGTTGGACGTGCCTACGCAGTTTTCGGTTTCGGTTGCAAGGCGTTTTACCACCTCGTCCTCCCACTCACGTGACAGTCTGCGTCTGCATCCGAACTCGGCAAAGCTGAAAGTGTACTTGCCGCTTTTAAAGTCGTTTATTTTTGCGTCCAGACGCTCTTTTGCCGACTGCAACAGTTCGCCGTAGTTGTACTTCAATCTGAAATACACCTCGTTTACGATTTCAAGAAGGAATATTTCAAACTGCATTGCGGAGAAAAGCGGTCCTTTTACGACTATTGAAAGTTCGCCGCTGTCGCTGAGGTCAACAGTAACATACTCACGGATCGGTCGCCACAGCCTGAGGAACTCCACATAGTCATTTTTAATAAATCTGATTGAACGCAGGTAGTCAAGTTCGTCTTTTTTAAAACGCAGTGTGCAGAGGTGGTCAATCTGTGCCTCGATTTCGTCTTTCATTTCGGGCGTGAACACAACGCCGTCGTTGCGGCACTTGAAGTAGTACTCGCCGCACAAATCGGTGTGCTTGTGAAAAATCACCTGGTCCATATTGAATTTGTATAAGTCGGTATCAAGAAGCGATACAACAATTGGTTCTAATTTCATATGCTACCTCGCAGTTATTCGGCGTTGGGAACAAACGCAGGCATCAGTTCGAGTTTAAACTGATTCATCCTGTGCAGGCGGTCAATCCTCTCTTTTGAAACGGGATTGTCAATTTCGCCCGTGCGGATGTATCTGTCAAGTTCGGCGTAAGTAAAACCGAGGTTGTCCTCGTCGCTTTTGCCCGTCAGTCCGTCTGACGGAACTTTTTCAATAAGCACTTCGGGAAGACCGATAAGTCTGCCGATTTGTTTCATTTCGGCAACTGTGATATTTGAACACGGGCTGAAGTCGCCCACCGAATCGCCGTAGCGTGTGGAATAACCCACCCAGTCTTCTGACAGATTGCAGGTGTTTGCCACCCTGCCGTTATTACTTTGCGAAACTGCATACAGCACCGACATACGAATTCTCGGCGGCAGATTCACAATGCTCTGCTTCTGCAGTTCAAACGGAATATTTTTAACTACGCCGTCATAGGCGTCTTTTATATTAATGATGTAGTGCTTTATACCGAGATGCTCGACAAGGAGTTTTGCCATATCAATATCACTCTGCTCGCCGTTTGGCATAAGCACTCCGATAACTCTGTCCTTACCGAGTGCTTCGACGCAGAGTGCAGCAACGATTGAACTGTCCTTGCCGCCCGAAATACCCACAACGGCGTTACAGCCCTTGCCGTTTTTTTCAAAAAAATCACGTATCCAGTTTACACAGTCGTTTTTTACTTTAAGTGCATCAAACATTGTGTGAGCCTCCTTATATAATGTCTATCTGACAGCTTTGCATTGTTGCGATTGCCGAGTCGTGAAGCTGCGGCGTTACGCCTGCACAGCAGTTCTGCTTAACGCAGATGCTCTTTTCTGGAAAATTTGCCTTGAGCAGCAGTGCGTTTGATACAACGCAGATATCTGTGCAAAGCCCGATAAGTTCAACCGCAAAATCCTCGCCTGCTGCCTTGGTTTTAATAACTTCGGGCAGGTCGGTGCTTCCGAAAGTGTGCTTGATTACGGGAGTGTAACCTTTTTTGTCGAGCACCGATTTGATTTTGCCGTCGAGCTGCCAGCCCGCAGTATCCTTTACGCAGTGTGTTACGGGCAGCTTTTTGCCCTCGGCAGTGGTGAGATAATCTTCTGAGTGCGTGTCGAAGGTAGCAATAATTGTGCCGTCAAAATTTTCTATCTCGCTGACCGCTGCAGGAATAATCGCCTGTGCTTCGGGCGTACCGAGAGCACCGTCAACAAAGTCCTTTTGCATATCCACAACTATCAAAAACTTTTTCATTTTGTTTTCTCCGTCTGATATAAATTTTAATATTTGACAGATATTATACCACAAACGCCGCACTTTTTAAATATTATTGACCAAAAAATATATGTATGCTAAAATAAATACAACTAATTTTACCCAAGGAGAAAAACAATGACGCTTGAAAACGCAAGAGAAGAACTCATAAGGCTGCAGAAAAAACTTGCAGCGTACGAACACGCAATCGGACTTATTTACTACGACGGCGAAACCACTGCACCCAAGGAAACCGCAGCAAACAGAGGGGCTTCGCTTTCTGTTCTGACCGAGGAAGTTTATAAACTCAGCACTTCTGACGAAACGGTTAAACTGCTTGAATTCCTCGACGAAAACAAAAACGAACTCACTCAAAAAGAAAACCGAATGGTTTACCTTATGCTAAGGGATATCCGTGAAATGCAGAAAATCCCGATGGACGAGTACATCGCATATCAGGAGCTTGTTGTTAAGGCAGAGGACGTGTGGCACAGAGCAAAGGACAACTCTGATTTTGACTCGTTCTGCCCGTATCTTGAACAACTTTTTGAAACAAACAAAAAGTTTGCCGCCTACGTTGCACCCGAAAAAGACGCTTATGACTACTGTCTCAACAAGTTTGAAGAGGGCATTACCAAAGAAATCCTCGACGGCTTTTTCGGAAAACTCAGGCAAGGTATTGTGCCTCTTCTCAAACAGGTTTCGCAGCAAAAACAGGTTGACGACAGTATCCGCTTCGGCAGTTTTTCAGACAGCAAGCAGGAGGAACTCGCTTACTATCTTATGAAGACAATGGGGCTTGACCTCGGCCACGTAGGACTTTCCACAACCGAGCACCCGTTTACCACAAGCCTCGGCTCGCATTTTGACGAAAGAATTACAACCCACTACCACGAGGATGATTTTGTAAGTTCTATGTACAGCGTAATCCACGAGGGCGGCCACGCACTGTACGACACGGGTTCGGCTGACGATTTGGCTTACACGGTGCTTGACGGCGGAACTTCGATGGGTATTCACGAGAGCCAGAGCAGATTTTACGAAAACATCATAGGCAGGAGCAGAGCGTACTGCGAACTTGTGTTCCCCAAACTCTGCGAACTCTTCCCCGAACAGATGCAAAACCGCACTGCAGAGGAACTCTACCGTGCGGTAAACAAGGCTGAGCCGTCGCTCATCAGAACCGAGGCGGACGAACTCACCTACTCGCTGCACGTAATGATAAGGTATGAACTTGAAAAAAGAGTTTTTGCAGGCGAACTTGAAGTTAAGGACCTGCCGGACGAGTGGAACAGACTGTACAAAGAGTATCTCGGCGTTGACGTACCGGACGACAGACACGGACTGCTGCAGGACAGCCACTGGTCAAGCGGACTTATCGGTTACTTCCCGTCGTACGCACTCGGCAACGCCTACGGTGCTCAGTTCCTCGCTAAGATGAAGGAGAGCATTGACGTTGACGCCTGCATCGCAAAAGGCGACTTTGCCCCGATTAACGACTGGAACAGAGAGCATATCTGGAAGCACGGCTGCCTTTACTCCCCTGCCGAAATCCTTGACCGCACGCTCGGTGAACCCTTCAACGCAGATTACTACATTGATTACCTTACCGAAAAGTGTAAGGATATTTATAATTTTTAACATTTTAGGAGGATATGTTATGAAAAAATTATTACCCCTTGTGATTTTGCTATGCGTTTGCCTGGCGTTACCGCTGAATGCATTTGCCGCTACTGACTGTACGGATGATGAGTTTAACGTCACCTTTACCATACCTGACGGCTGGAGCCGTGACACCGGTTTGGAGAACTCGACTATAAAATACTTCTTTTTCGACGAGAGCGGAAACAACGCAATTGCTTATATAGTAGCAGACGAATACGCAAATCAGGATGAAGAAACAAAGAAAAAGTTCGACCGCAGCGAGCTTGACAACTCAGCAGAAACAATAGAGGATTTTGAAAAAACCATCAAAACGGTTGTTCCTTCTGCAAGCAATGTTAAGACAAGTGAAAAAGAGGTGGGCGATTACAGTTATTATAAAGCAACGCTTGATTACTATGACGAAGCCTCCGGCTTAAACATTAATATGATGGCATACGAGCATCTTTATAACGGATATTCATTTTTCTTCGCTATGTACGGCTATAACGGTACCGCTTGTGATGAAAACGTTATGGAAGAAATACTTGAAACGGTTAATTTTAAAGATGAAACCGGTTCAAACAAAACACAGACTAAGGCTCAGGCAACTGCAAAAAACGTTGGTAAAAGTTTTGGCAAAGGTGCTGTAAAAGGTCTGATTTATGTGCTTGTATTCGGCGGATTCAGCGGAATTGCCGCTGCAATAAAAAAGCGAAAGTCAAAGAAAAGCCAGCAAGTTCAGAATACTGAAAACGCATACTACCAGCCGAATAATAATTATCAGCAAAACGGCAATTACTATCAACCTAATCAGCAGAACAATGTGCAGCCGACTTATACGCCTGTCTCAGACATTCCGCCTGCTTATCCGCAGCATCCAAACGGTCAGTATAATCAGGATGTTCAAAGCGGTTATTCTCAAAATAACCAATACGGTGATAATGGTTATGGTAATCCGCAAACCGATAACCAAAACGGTTATTATGACCAAACACAGTCGCCGTTTAACCAAAATAAGTAAACCGATAAAAAATGCCGCAGACTTTGTGTCTGCGGCGTAGTTTTTTATGCCCACGGGTCTGATGATTTTGGCTGCCTTATATCTGACAGGAAGGTGTGTTCCCACAAAAACCACTCGTTTGTGCTCGGCTTGTGCCTGAGCGTTACGGGACGTGGATTGTCCGCTCCCGACGAGCGAAGGTAAAGCGTTGCGTAGTCCTGATTCTGATAAGAATACGGGTTGTCGCTAACCTCTATTTCATACGGTGCGGGAGGCAAGGTGTAGTCGTTGTCCGTGCTTGTGCCGTTGAAGTATGAACGTACAACGTACATTTTGCCAACCAGTCTGTCACGCAAAAACTGGATTTCAAACGGAGTCAGCGGACGGGGACCTTTTATATAATTCATCATATCGAGCGTTGCGTCAACGTCGTTTTCGTAATTCATAAGCACTGCGACTGACAGAGCCGCCATTTTAAACGGCGAATTAAAGCAGTCGGCAGCGATTACTTTAAGTTCTTCAACACTTTTGGGCAGTGTATCGAATTTAATAACTTCTGTTTTATTCATCAGAATTTACCTCCTCCGCCGCCGTGCGTTGAACCCGAAGACGACGTATGCGTTGAACTTCCGCCGCCCGAACCCGAGTTGTCGCTCTTGGCGGTTTTTGAAACTGTTGAATACAGGAAGTGTTCGTAGCTCTGGGTTACAGCAAGGCTGCCGTCAACAAGATAGTTTGCGGCACTTCTGTTAAACCTTACAGGCTTGTAACTTCTTTTTACGCTAAGCATAACGATAAGTGCAACAACCGCAGCAATTATAAGCGAAATAACTATGCCCTTAACGGTTTGCTGCTTTTTTTCGGACTTTATAACCTTGCCGTATCGATTGGTGTAAAGGTTGTTTGTGTCGTAGGGTTTGCCGCTGTCTTTTTCCTCTTTACAGCAATCCTCTACAATACTTGCAAACTTGTCGCAGGCTATGTAATAATCTCCGTTTGACAGCGAACCAACGCACTCCTGCCTGATAACCTCGTTTATCACGTAGTCGGTCATACAGTCGATGGCATAGCCTTTGGTCGAAACCCACCAGTCGTGGTCTCCGTCCTCGCCTTCCATACTTACAAGAAACAGGGTGCCGTCCTCGGCATAGCCGTTGTAGTCGTAATAGTCGTCGGCATATTCCATAGCCGACTTGCCGTCGAGCGAATTTGTGGTGACAACAACAACGTCCATTCCGATTTCTTCGCTCAGTTCTTTGAGCCTTGCTTCAAGGTCCTCTTCGTTGAGGTCAAATATAATGTCGGCGTTATCTACGCAGTAGTCCTTTTCTGCCGCCTGAGTGCAAAACGGAAAAGCAAACAGCAGCATAAGGACTAAAGAAAGTGTTAATGTAAATTTTTTCATCCCATACACCCCCTTACAGTATGCCGAACAGTCTGCCCACTAAGAAAATCAGCGGCGTTCCGACTGCCGTTACTCCTGCAAAAAGAGCTGCAAGTTTTGCCTTGCTCACAGGAATGTTGCCTACGATTTTACCCGTCTGACCGTTAAGTCCGAACGTGAGTTTTTCATTTTTATAAACTGTGTTGAGTATCCATACGGGATAAAGTGCGTACTTTGCCACTCCGTTTGTTGTCTGAACAAAACTGTCTTTGGTCGTCACCGTTTCAAAGCCCGTTACGGTGTTTCTGAGCGTGTCCTCGCAACTTACTTTAACTCGCTGGTTTGCACGGTCAATGCTCTGCTCCTTAGTAACGTCGTACTTGTCGGCAAGATAACCCGAAAGGTAAGCCGTCTGAAAATCAACAGCCTCGTCAAAACGGAAGGGCTCAATGCTCTCCATAAGGTCGTCGGGCATTTTACTTGAGCCGTCCACCGGTATATTTTCAAATCTCATTGTGCCCGCTCTGAAAACGTCGAAGTGACTCGTCTCGGTATACTCATACTTTGAGTCGCTCCAGTGTCTTGTGCGGGTTGCGTCGTACGAAACGCTTGCGTTTGCGTCGCTGTCAAAAAGCCAGAACGGAACGTAAATACCTTTAATCTCGTCAAGACGGTTTTCGCTTTTAAACGTGTTTGGAGCAAAGCGTTTTTTGCTCACGTAGTTTTTAAGAGCCTCTTTAGCCGCCTTTTTGTCGAGTTTGAACGGGATTACAAAATCGGGCTTGAGGTCGCCCGAAAGCCTGCCCGCCATTACAACGGGGTTGCCGCAGTAAGGACAGGAGGTAGCCGCCGTGTTTTCGTCGCCGACAATCTCGCCGCCGCAGGACTTACACACAAATACCGACACGCCGTCGTTTTCCGTCCACTCGGCAGAGTCGTTGTTTTCGGTGTTCCAATCAAATGTATCGGGCTCCATCTCTTCAAGACGGGCGTCCATATTTTTCAGCGTTTCTACTTCGAACTCGCTGTCGCAATACGGACACTTCATCTTCTGCGTGGTAGAATCAAATTCTATTTTACCGCCGCAGTTGGGACATTTATATTCAAATAATTCTGCCATATTTCCTCCTCTACAATGATAAATGATAAATTATGAATATGAATGATGAGTTATGAATTATGAATTGATGGCGGGACACCCGCACCCGATTATATAACGGAGCGATGTAGTCAGCACTCCGCTAATTGTTCGAGCGAAGCGAGTAACCTCAATTCATCATTTATCGTTCATAATAATGTCCGATTATCTCGGCTTGCCGCAGTTTGTACAGAACTTGCCGTGATTTTCGGTGCCGCATTCTGAGCAGAACCACTTGTCGTCTGCCGGTGCGGGTGCAGGAGTTCCGCAATTTGTACAGAATTTGCCTGTGTTCTGTGCATTACACTGAGGACAAACCCAGCCGCCCTGCTGTGCCTGTGGCTGAGGCTGCTGGTTCTGCTGACCCATGGCGAAAAGGTTCTGAGCCTGACCCGCTGCACCGCCGGCGTTCATAGCCATACCCATACCGATAAATCCGTTCATCGCACCGCCTTCGTTTGCGGCTGCGGCTTTCATTGCGTCTGCCTGTGCACCTACAAGCGTTGCACCTGCCATAGTAGGATCACGCATAATTGCGTTTCTCTGAGCCTGCTTGATGAGTTCTGCGTCTTCTTCGGGAAGTGTAATCGGATTAAGTGCGATTGATACAATCGAAAGTCCACGGAGTTCCGACCACTTTGAAGTGAGTGCGGTGTTCATTGCATCTTCGAGTTCGGTTGAATGTGAAACAATCTGATTTGGTCTGAGTTCAAGTTCGCTAAGTTTACCGAAAGCGGGCTGCAAAGCACTTATGAACTCTGTTTTAAGCTGCTGGTCAATCTCTTCACGGGTGTAGTCGCTTTCCACATTACCGCACACGTTGGCGTAGAAAAGGAGCGGGTTTGTGATTTTGTATGAGTAAACGCCGCTGCAGCGAATGGAAACGTCGATGTCAAGTCCGATGTTTCTGTCAACAACTCTGAACGGAATAGGATTCGGAGTGCCGAACTTGTTATCAATAAGTTCCTTTGTATTAAAGTAGTAAATACGCTGGTCCTTAGCCGTATCGCCGCCGAATGTAAAACGCTTGCCGATTGTTGCAAATGTCTTTTTGATGTTTTCGCCAAGACTGCCGTAGAAAATTGACGGCTCGGTTGAAGCGTCGTATGTAAATTCGCCCGGCTCTGCACAAACTTCAACAATCTTGCCCTGCTCAACAATAATCATACACTGTCCGTCTGCAACAGCGACTAATGAACCGTTTGAGATAATATTGTCGTTTGCCTTTGTGTTTGATGAACGTGAGGATGTTCTTTTTTGTCCTTTTACAACAAGAACGTCCTTGTCAATCGAATCGCAGTAAAAGAATTCTCTCCACTGGTCTGCGAGTGTGCCGCCAAGAGCACCTACGCCTGCTTTAATAAGTCCCATAAAAATTACTCCTTTCGTAATCTGAAAAATATATATGTTACTTCATTTTCAATTATATATTATTTTTAACAGGTTTTCAACGAATTAAAACTCTGTATATTGCACAAATCGGACGTGACGTTTTTGTGCAAAACATCGAATTGTGTCGGTTTTGTTCTGTATTCGGCAGTAAAAATTAAAAGTCGCAGGGCAGCAATTGACTTGAATCGGGTTTGACATTATAATAAAATAGTTGTGAAAGGGGCGTGCCGATGAAAAATCTTGATGGCAAAAAAATCGCCGAATACCTCGGCTTGATATTTGTAACGGGCATAGTGCTGTTTGTTTCGGTAAACACGGCGGAGGCAAAAAAGCTGTTTGACTACACAATGTCAATACTCAGCCCGCTTATATACGGATTCTGTATTGCGTATGTGCTTAATCTTTTTGTAAAGCAATTTGACTCCGTACAGTCAAAGCACAAAATAAAAAAAGGCAAACCTTCGGGTACAAAAGGGCAGCGAATTCTTTCAATTTTTCTGTCAATAATGGTGTTTGTGGCGTTTACCGCAATTACAATAGGAATGATTATTCCAAACCTTAAAAACACCGTGCTGAGCCTTGTTGAGCAGGCGCCGAAGCTGTGGGATAACTTTCTGGAAACGCTCGAAAAAGTCAAGGACCGCCAGCCGAGACTCGAAAAGTACATCACTAAATTCGAACGTGATTTTGACGTTTACTACGACAAGGCGTTCAACTGGATAAAGAACAACTGGCAAAACGTTGCCACGGGCGCCGTTGCAAAAATAAAGAGCATTTCAAACACTGCGTTTAACTTTACAATCGGACTTGTAATCGCCTTTGCAATGCTTGTTTACAAGGAGCGTCTTGTTGCCGAAGTTTACTTTATTATGAAAAAGCTTCTCCCAAAGAGAGAGTACGGTTACTTCTGCACCGTTCAGGAACTCGCAAATAAAAAGTTCCAGATATTCCTTAAATACAACTTTGTTCAGGCACTCATCACAGGTGCCGGAACACTGGTGTTTATGCTGGTTTTCGGTATGCCGTACGTGGTTTCAATAACGCTGCTGATAACCGTAACACAGCTTGTGCCGATTATCGGTGCAATCGTAGGAACGCTTGTAAGTGCACTGCTTATTGCTGCAATAAGCCCTGCAAAAGCGGTGTTGTTTGTAATTCTCTGCACCGTCGTTCAGCAGCTTGTTGAAAAGCTAATCAACCCTCATCTTATGGGCAAAGAACTCGAAATGCCGGGGCTTCTCACGTTTATAGTAATCTGTCTCGGCGGCAAGCAGTTCGGTCTGTTCGGACTTATCTGTGCAGTGCCTTTTGTGTCGGTGTTTTACGACCTTTACACACAGAAGATTCACCCTAAAGTCCGCTCAAAACTCGACAAGCCCGATATACAAAAAGACGACTGATTCAGTCGTCTTTTAATTTGGTCAATATTTTTTCATAAATCGCTTTGTCCAAATCCTTAAACACATTGAACACTACTTTTATCTTGCTGCCCGTTTGTACCTTGTAATCACGTACCGTTTTAACTGCAATCCTTGCCGCCTCGTCATTAGGGAAGTGGAACTCTCCTGTTGATATGCAGCAAAACGCAATACTGTCAAGCGAGTTTTCGTCCGCTGCTTTAAGACATTCACGGTAACACGATTCGAGTTTAAGCCTGTCGCTTGTGCTAAGGTGCTGTACTATCGGTCCTACAGTGTGTATTACAAACTTGCACGGCAGGTTGTACGCAGATGTGATTTTCGCCTTGCCCGTCGGCTCGGCAAATCCCTGCTTTGCCATAATTTCACTGCATTTCAGCCGCAGTCTTACGCCTGCATAAGTGTGTATGCAGTTGTCAATGCAGGCGTGACACGGTGCAAAACATCCGAGCATCTGTGAGTTTGCGGCGTTGACTATCGCATCGGCGGCGAGCCTTGTGATGTCGCCCTGCCACAGATATATCCCGTCGCAGACGACGTCAAGTTCATCAAGCGTTACAATGCCTTTTGCTGCGGTTTCGCCCTTAAGATATTCATCCTCAAGTTTAAGGTATTCTTCACTTATCGGCTCGGGCATTCGTACGTTTACAAGCGAGCGGTACAGATTGAACTGTTCCCTGCTGTCTGTAGGAAGTGCTATGTTTCTGTATCTTTCATCTTCCGAAAGCAGATAGTTTATGAGCCAAAGCAGTCTTTCTTTCTGAGTCATATTATCACCGTAAAAATTATAGCATATTTTTGCGTTAAAATAAATACATTTTTACGTGGCATACTTATATTAATCCGATTGACTATTATGCACACTTGTGGTATTATTCCGTTATGAAAAAGAACGAGCGAATAAAAGAAAACACTTTTTTAAAAGGAATAGTTGACGGTCTGCCAATTTGCCTGGGCTATATTTCGGTTGCCTTTGCATTTGGTATTTTTTCTGTTTCAAACGGGCTTACCGCTGCAGAGGCTGTGCTGATATCTATGACAAACGTAACATCCGCAGGACAGCTTGCAGCAGTGCCGATTATGACGTTGGGCGGCACACTGTTTGAAATGGCACTGTCGCAGTTAGTAATCAATTTGCGTTACGCACTTATGAGCGTATCGCTGTCGCAAAAACTCGACTCGTCGGTGCACCTTGCGGACAGATTTTTAATCGCATTTGTAAATACCGATGAGGTTTTCGCCGTTGCGTCATCTAAAAAAGAGGTCGGCAAAACATATATGTTCGGGCTGATTTTAATGCCGTACCTCGGCTGGAGCCTTGGCACTCTTATTGGTGCGGTTGCAGGCAGCATACTCCCTGCTGCGGTAATCTCCGCACTTGGCATTATGATTTACGGTATGTTTATCGCTATCGTAGTTCCTGCAGCGAGGGAGGACAAAAACGTCCTGTTCTGCGTAGTTTTGGCAGTGGTGCTCAGTTGTGCGTTCCGTTTTGTCCCGCTACTGTCAAGGGTGCAAACGGGATTTGTAATAATAATCTGCTCCGTTGCTGCGAGCACCGTTGCCGCACTTCTGTTCCCTGTGAATAAAAAAAAGGAGGACAACGCCGATGAAATTTGACGCATTCCTCCCCTATCTTCTTGTAATGGCGGCTGTCACATACCTCGTGCGTGCCGTACCGCTCGTGCTTATAAAAAAGAAAATTCAGAACAAATTTATCCTTTCGTTCCTCTACTATATGCCTTATGCAGTGCTGAGCGTTATGACTGTTCCCGCTGTGTTTTTTGCAACAGGAAGCGTCGTAACGGCAGTCGCAGGAGTCACCGTTGCACTGCTGCTTGCATACTTTAAACAAAGCCTGCTCACCGTTGCGGCAGGTGCGTCGCTTGCGGTGTTCGCAGCCGAAATGTTAATGCGTTATCTGTCTTAAGCGGCAGAGAACCCAAGATAATAGTATCCGCTTTCGGTAACGGCATAAAACACGGCAAAACCGCCGTCGCTGTTGCCTTCAATCTGAACGTATTTAACTTCAATATCGTTGATAACAAGACTCTCGTCGTCCGATTTGATAACCTCGTTGTTAAGTTTGTCAAGTTCAGACTGCACTTCGCTTTCGCTCACTTTTTCGCCCACCATTTCAGAAGCGTTTTTCTTAAGCGAAAGTTCGGACGTGTATTTGTATTTTTTGTCAAATTCCGCACGCCCATTGTCAACATAGTAAACGGCATTGAGTTCTTTGTCGATGTCTTCAACAGTTTTAAAATCCTTTATCCCGCCCACAAGATTAATCTTTGACGGATTATCGTCTGCGTATTCCCTGCAAAGCGTGATAACGTCATACGGGTACCCAAACTTTTTCTTAAACTCGTCCGGCTTGATTTTAGCAGCAAAGAAGTCAAGAACTCCCTGCGTAACATCGTCGGCTGTAAGCACGGCTTTTGCGTCAGTAGCCTCCGACTCTGCAGCGGCACTACCGCCCGAAACGGTGTTGCTGTCCGCCGAATTATGTACCCCGCTGCACGCAGCAAGGTGCACCGAAAGTATGCCAATAAGCATCAATGCAATTGTCCTTTTCATATTCACACCCCACAATACTATAGAGTCATTATAGCACCGCACCAGACCCCACGTCAACGAAAACGCAAACCAAAAGCAACGACAAAATCAAATTTTTTTGCAAAAAATAAAAATTTTACTTGATAATTACTTAAAGATGTGTTATATTATCATTTGCAAATGAGCAGATTATATATAGAGGTATAGTGTAACGGTAACACTCCGGACTCTGACCCAATGGTGCTGAGATTATTTTTTGTATATGGGTATTTTGATTGACGATTCTCTTGAATCGTCATTTTTTATTCCCTAAAAAGTCCGAAATATCGCGTAATTCCGCCATTTTTCAGAGGCTCATGAAAATTCAGTGAACCATTAGTGAACCAAAAAATTTTAAAAGGAAACGTCCCTTTTTCATGCCCAAGTATGCTCAAAAATGGTGAACTGTGACTGAACCATTTGCTGAAACGGGCCTGATTTTGGGCATACAATATATAGATTTTTACCTGTGCTCAAAGATACTCGTCAATGACCTTGAAAATGGTGATGAAACACCCTAAAAAGCCAGTGAACCATTGTGAACCAAACGAGAAATATAATAAAACGGTACTGGGAATCAGCACCGTTTTATATTGTTTATAATCAATATTTAATTAAGGGGTTACACAAATATTAAATAAGAAGTGTTGGTGATGGATGGTAGAGAAGCCAACATAACAAAATACGTGTTTAATAAGTTGCACGGATAATTTTAATTTAGGTATTGACAATTCCACATTTGGAATATATAATAAATTCAAAAGGAGGCATAAAATATGAAATGGAATGAAAAAGTGCTTGAATTGATGAAAAGAAATAATGTCTCTCAGAAGCAGTTATCCGAAATTAGCGGTATCGCTGAGAGTTCGCTTTCCCGTTACCTGCATTCGGATCAGCGTCCTCGAATGGACATTGTGATCAATATTGCAAAGGCATTGGATATTGAAACACAGTACTTGCTTGAAGAAGAAGAAACATCGGAATCTGCATATAACTATATTGCAACAGCTGTTGCAAGGAAAGGAAAAGAATTAACCCCGGAAGAGCAAAATAAACTCATTGGTTTAATCTTAGGTTTTGAAAAGAATGTATAGAAGCGGAAGTGCTTATAATGAGTTAGACAAATTGGCCATAGATGTTTATCTTGATTATAATATTAAGTCATTTCCTATTGATGCTCGTGACGTGTGTAATAGGCTAGGCATCATGCTGGTTCCCTATTCAGAGTTGGGGGATGAAAGGGAGTTGTTTTTTAAAAGGTCGAATTACGGCTTTTTGCGACCGCCGTATGCAAATAGACCTGCAACGATATATTATAATGACGATATTTGTTTTATGAAGTCAAAAGGCAGCATCAGGCAAACGATTTTTCATGAAATCAAACACTACGTGCACGAAGACTATAGCGAGGACAATCCTGAGGATGACGATCTTGCTGAGCATTTTGCGCGTTTTTTTGCATGTCCTACCCAATATCTCGTTAAGCACAACATCACAGACGTCAGCGAAATAATATCGACTTTCGGCGTAAGTCTTGCCATCGCAGAAAATGCATCTAAAGCCGTTATTAATCGAATGAGGGCGCACGGTCAAAGGATATTTGATTATGAGCAGCCACTAATCGATTTAATAGATAGCAAATAGGAGCGTGAAGATATTTGAATGTCATGCTCAACAAAAATAACGTTAATAAAGGCAGGTGAAAAAATGAAAAAACTAATAAAATAACACCGCTTGACTGTGGGGACAGTCAGAACGGTGTCATTCGTTCGGATGTTGACATCCTACTTTGTGGTAATTGTATTATGCCACATCCGAACGAATTATTCAAGTATTTAAAAAAATATTTATAATTCTTAGGAGGTGGTCATCTCTAAAAAGACGAAAAGACCTAAAAAAACTACTTAATCTGTGTTCGCTGGATTATACTAATTTAACCCCAAAAATCGGCGAACTGGATATGCCTTATGTTAAATGTGACCGAATTCCAAAATTAGATTATTTTGCCACATATAGTCAGCCTTCAACTTATTTTAACACCGAAAACACTTGCGTGTCATTTTTCGAGTATGACAGGATGTTTGATGGTTTATACGGACTGTGGAATGCTATCTATTATGGCGTCAAAGAACTTCAGGAATATTATATTGAACGTTTTAAGGGCGTTAAATATTTCATAACTCCGGATTATTCCAAGTGTGGAGATGCTTCTGAAGCTGAAAACCAACATCGCCAATATCGTTCGCGCATCGCATCGATTTGGCTTTCTATGAATTTAGATGCAATTGTTATTCCATTAGTATCATGTGCAAACGAAATCGGTATGAAATATATGTTGGACGGCATGGAAGATTGCACAGTCGTTGCCTTCAACACAAAAGGCCCGCTCGGTGACCCTGTTCAACTACCAATATTTCTTGACTCTGTTAAGTATACGGTTGATCATTTGAAAAAACTGAAAACGATATATGCATATGCATCCACCCCGAATGACGAGAAAGTAATGGAGTTATTTCGGTATGCTATTGATTCCGGTATAGACATAATAATACCGGAAAACATGCTTAGAACCAGAAACAAAATTCTTGGAGGTGATAAGCATGGCAGCAACTAACGACAGCGGAACAGGGCATGGCACACAAGGCGCACCACAGGGTAGCATTGAAGAACAAACGTATCCAAGCAAAGTCTCTGATAATCAATCAAATGATTCTAAGCCAGCTCCTTCGTACTTGCCTTCTCCAAAGCACGAACCTGGTTCAGGATGGGGTACGGCAAATCCGATTAAGAGCCAGGCTGAAGGTCAAAAGCTATTGGATACCGGTATACATGATGGCAGGCAAATTTACAACATCACTGACAGCGGAAAGATAGTGAAGTTTCAGCCAAGCAGCACACCAAATAATGAATACCATGCATATGAGGTTACAAAACCAAGAGATATTCCTTCGACCGTGTTAAAGCAACTTCTGAATCAAGGAAAAATATCAAAATCAGACTATAATAAGTTCAGAAAGGGGAAAAAGTAAATGCTGACAGGAAACAAAGAAACATTTGCAATCGAGTATACTTTTTTTGATGATGACAAACAAACAGAGTTAGCGATGTATGTTAATGGAAAAAACATACTTGAATTTGAACGTGACGGCAAAACGCTAACCACAAAATGGGATTTAACTGATATTGCTATATGGTTAAGAGATCTGATAGAAAACGCGGTTGATGACCCGTATCCCGTTGAGGCAGATGGTAATTATGCAGCGTTAAAGGATATCAACGCTCGTGAGTTCGATTCTGACAACGACGATGAATTCGATGCATATTATGATAAACTCGACGAGTGGAATGAACGCCATAGATGGCATCCACACAATAACGGTGGAATAATTGCAGATGTGTATTTTCAGTTTGTAGGCGATTTTGTTGAAATCTCTTGGAACAATGAGGATGACGACACGGATTTTACATACAAATTAGGATTTGAAACGGTGCAAAAAGAAATCTTCTTAAGTGTAGTCGATGCATTTCTTATTGATTATGCTAACCACTGGTTCCCTGTAAATTAAGTACGAACCCTCCTGGTGCAATAATGCTTTGGGAGGGCTTTCTTGTGTCGTCCCACTATGATAGTAGTTCTCATCTGTTCGGTTGAAGTGTCAGTGCAAGTTGGGTTTTATTATTGTTTCTGCATATATTCTGTATAAGGGGTACCATAAATATTGGGTTAATGTATAGTGTAACGGTAACACTACGGATGCTTCCTATACACTGCCAGGTTCAACTTCTTCTGCCTGTGATTTACTATTAGTCCTTAGTGAACCACATAATTATAAAAAGATGCCTGAAACCGTTGCAAACACTGGCTTTCAGGCTTTTTTATTGATGCGAATGAAATAAGTGAACCAACATAGTGCCCAAATATGCTCAAACAGGCGCATTCAATACCCGATTTAGTGAACCAAATGATGTAATCACCTCTAAAAAACCCTGTAAAATAGCGGGTTTTCACGAGTCGGGTGCCTACTTTTGGTGGATTATTATGAGATTAAAATTTGTACAAGGTACCCACTATATGTGCGGTTTATTTCAAGAACTAGCACAATATATTGTGGTATAATGTAGTGTAACGGTGGCACTCCGGCCTCTGACGGAGTCGTGCTGAGATTATTTTTTGTATATGGGTATTTTGATTGACGATTCTTTTGAATCGTCATTTTTTATTTCCAAGAAAGTCCGAAAAACCGCGTAATTACGCCATTTTTCAGAGGCTTCTGAAATTTCAGTGAACCATTAGTGAACCAAAATTTTTTAAAAGGAGATTCGTATTTTAAATGCTCAAACATGCTCAAAAACAGTGAACTGTGACTGAACCGTTTGAGGAAACAGGGCTGTTTTGTGGTATACAATATATAGATTTTGATCTTTGCTCTGAGTAAGCCGCTAATATTTGCTAAAAACGGTGATGAAACGCTTTAAAAATCCAGTGAACCATCGTGAACCAATCGAGAAATATAAAACAACGGCGCAATTTTCATTTTGCACCGTTGTTGTCCTTTTATAAAAGGCGTAATTCTATCCTATATGAGACCATCTTTGGATATTTGCTCGTACAGCATTTCCAAAACAACTCTTTCTATGTTGCTGCGTTGGTAAGTATGTCTTCCCATCAAACCAATCGATCAACGAACCTATGACCGAGCGAATGCTGTCTGACAAATGGAATGCATTTAAGCGTGATCTTGATATCGCCAACGGCGCAACCGTAGAAAACGGAAAAATAACTAAATCAACCTTGGCGCCAGACTTGACGATGTATATCTTCCGACACACATTTGCTTCTGACTGCCAGGCGGCAGGTATCCCAATAAACGTGGCTAAAGAATTCATGGGACACGCTGATATATCAACCACTGCTCAGACCTATACCCATATGGTTGACGATGTGTTCGATGTCAACCGGCGAAGGCTGGAACATATGACATCTGAGAGAATCGACAACATACGAAAGAAACGGTCTACCGGAAAAATTATTAAACTGAACAAATAAACCAAAACGGCCACCTCTCAGTCAACCATTGACCGAGGGGTGGCTCATTATTTGGTTACTAACAATATGAAAGGGTGAGAAAATTGAACAAGCCAAGTGGCA
The DNA here is from genome assembly GCA_015065445.1 of Oscillospiraceae bacterium. Classification (GTDB taxonomy): domain Bacteria; phylum Bacillota; class Clostridia; order Oscillospirales; family Acutalibacteraceae; genus Eubacterium_R. Next base: position 37,336 of record SVQF01000002.1, read on the forward strand.
ATTTCTTTCTTCTGCCCAATCACATCTTTGACGAAGATATGGACTTGAAAGAATTTGCCGTATACGCATATCTTACAAAAAGCAAAGGCAAGGACAACAAATGTTGGCCAAGCAGAGAAACAATCGGAAGGAACTGTAAAATCAAATCATTGACAACTGTGGACAGAGCATTAAAGGGTTTGAGTGATAAAGGATATATAGCAATTACTCCACGATATGACTTTGACGGGAAAGGACGACTGTCAAGTATCTATACAGTTAACAAAATTGAAAAACAGTCTGATAATCGTGTTAAATTTAAAAAATTTCAATAAAAATAAAAATTTTACTTGATAATTATGTCCGGATGTGGTATATTACTTCTTGCGAAAAGGCATATTAATAGACATAGAGGTATAGTGTAACGGTAACACTCCGGACTCTGACTCCGTCATTTAAGGTTCGAATCCTTATACCTCTGCCATTCTTGTACCACTGCGGTGATACAACACGAAAGCCCTTATTACAAGGGCTTTTTTGTTTTTTATCTATTTTACAAGCGAGGTTTTCACCTCGCTTTTTACTTTCCTAGCAGCATACTCGGTGAAAATTATTTCTATTTTTCACCGGGTTCTTTCATTTTTCACCGGGTTTATCAAATTTTCACCGGATTGAAAATGGTTGAAGTTTTTTACTTATTGTGATATCATAAAAGTCGATACAAAGGGCTCTTTTTAGTTTGTAGTATTTATGTTCGTGGCTACAAACGTCGTGGTTATCATTCCCTTTGTATTTCCTTTCTGGTTCTCATCATCTCGGTGGTGAGAACTGTTTTTTATTGAAAGCGTTATTTCGGTGTGTTATAATAAATACAAATAATCAGTATGGTTGGTGATTAAATATGTCTAAACCGAATCAGAACAAGGATTCTGGATGGCTCGGTAATCTATATGACCTTGATGGTGATGGACACACTGATGCCGCTGAAACTGCTCTGATGTTTATGATTTTTGATGAAATGCAAAAAGAAGCGGAACAGCAGAAACAAGCACAACAGTCAAAAACATATGATCTTGACGAATGGGACCTTAACCCCAACGAAGTTGACATGGATACTTTAGATATTAAAGGGATATAGGAGACAACAAATGCCAATAGTAATAATAATCATTGTTATAATCATCGCAGCTTTGGTTATGTATAGCGTTAACAGTTCATCGAAGACTAAGCAAGAACAAGCAGCTATAAATGAATTAAGAAAAAAGCAGCAAGAAGAGAAGATTGAAAACAGAAAGAATTATGTTGAATCGCTTGGGCCGAGTACAAGAATCATAATAAATGATGGCATTCATCTTTTTTTCAAGAATGACAAAGAGGAGTATTTTGGTCTGGATGAAACTGGTAAAACATATAGTTTCGATGGGTTACTGCACATAAACAAAGAAACTACGGGTATTTCTTTTGTACACAAAGACTCATACGATCTTTGCGTTGGCAAATGTATAGGAAATCCAGGTTCTGCTAATCCAATATCTTTAACATCAGTAAACCAGATTTACGCAGAAATGAAGCCTATTCTCCGCAACAATCTTTATAAGATGCTTGAAGAGTATGGAGTTACTCCAACCCACGAATATGAATGGGATACGGATATATTTGGCTGCGACATAAACTCAAAACAGTTTTATTTCACATACGGATGTCCGCAAGTTTATGATTTCTCTGCATTGCACAAAGTAACCATTGAGGATCTATCTCATAATAATTTGAGTGATGCTAATTATGTTATTCATGTTTATTTGTGGTTCGATGATAGTTTTTATGATGATTTTCCGTATATTGATTTATACTTCGATTACAAGGATGCCACTTTCAATAGTCTTCTTGCAATGTTTAAAGGAATAAAAAACCGGCAATAATAGCAGTGTTCCCCATAACCTTATCGTAGGTTATGGGGCTTTTTTCCGAAAAGAATGTGTTGTTGTATGATAGTATCCTACTATCTCACAACTTCGGCCGAATTCGGGCAAAAGTAGTGTGATGATATGAAGAGTATCACACTACTACACTACTTCCCGGCTTTTTGCAAAAAAGTAGTACGATGGTATCAGATGATATGACAACTTCTCACAACTACCGGCGATTTTGCAAAAAGTAGTACGATGGTATCAGATGATATGACAACTTCTCACAACTACCAGCAAATTTGCAAAAAGTAGTATGATGATATTATACTATCACACTACTTAAAACAACTACCCCCGATAAATGGGCAAAATAGGGCCAAATACCGGGGATAGTATCTATATAATATGATATCATCCGGCCAAATCGGCCCAGAATCGGACGAAGTAGTATGATGATATGTAGAGTATGACACTTCTACACTACTTCCGGCCTTTTTGAAAAAAGTAGTGTTATGATATGACACTATCATACTACTACCCTCAGAACCGGGCGAAGTAGTACGATGATATGTAGAGTATCATACTACTACACTACTTCCGGCAAAATTCGGCAAAAATCGCAGAAGGATATGAAGTAGTGTCATATCATCATACTACTACACAACTAAAAAAGCACCGCAGCTGGCACTGCGATGCTCACCGAGAGGGAGGCCGTGAATCTCCTCTCAACAAGGCAATCCATACTACTCACCAGACGGCTAAATCGGTTTGAGTGAAGGGCACTGTGCCACTCGCTATAATCCACTCCGCGTCGCACTTGGACCTTGCCTTGTTGCTCCTTTACATTAGCAGAAAAACAAGTGGTCGTCAATGGGGTACAGTAGTAAAGTCCAAAATACGGGACATAGAAAATCTGTTCTATTTACAAGTTCCTTTTTTCGTGATATTGTGTTCTCGGATGGGAAATAAAACTCGTTTATACTAATTAAAAAGGAGAGATAAAAATGACAGTTCCCGGACCTAAAATGTTAAGTGAAGAGAAAGCCTTAGAAATGCTTAATGCAATTATGCAGAGCGATGTTGATGCCTGCTACAAGGAAGCAATCCTGTCCCTTGCCAACGAAAACGGCGAGATTCAGGTTGAGGATACGTATGAAATATCCGCGAGACTCGCATTCTGTAATCCAAAAGAAACGCTTCCCGCAATTGTAAGTGAGTTCGTATCGCTTGCATTTCTTGACGAAATTGAGAATGATAATGATGCAGCAATGGTGGACCTGGGCTCTTTATATTATACCGGCAGAATCGGTGAGCAGAATTACACTGAGGCAATAAAATATTACAAAATGGCAGATGCCTGCGGAAACCTTATCGCGTCTGAAAACCTGGGTTACTGCTACTACTACGGCAGAGATGTCGAGGTTGACTACAAGGCCGCATACCACTATTTCATCAAGCCCGCTCTTGCAGGAAGGCTTGAATCGATGTATAAAATCGGCGATATGTACGCCAAAGGACTCTATGTAAACCAGGATGAAGGAATGGCCTTTACTCTCTATGAAAAGGCTTATCAGAGCATCGATGATGGTTGTGATGTAGTCGGTGACATTTGCCTTCGTATGGGAAACTGCTTCTATTACGGAACTGGTTGTGAAAGAGATATCCAGACAGCGCTGTTTTTCTATCAACGTTCCGAACTTTTCTATTACACACAGCTTAAGAATGGCGACTTTTTCAAGAGAAAGATGCTGGATGGCGTTATTGAAAAAATCGAAAAGATTCGCGAAGAGTTGAAAAATGAAATAGAACCAGTTGATTTTTATGACTGATTCTGAACGCTTACAAACAATTGACTTAATAAACGGTACCTCGCCGGAAGAAGATGTTGTATGGGCGTTGAACTACCTGCTCAACCTTCCGGACGAGGACGACCCGCCACTATTCGCGTGAGGTGGTTGTATGATTATTATTAAAGGACTGATTTGGTTGCTGATGTTGCCATTTAAGCTGCTATTCTGGTGGGTGCCGAAGGGCAACGACAGTTATGAAGAGTCAGACGAAGAATACCTGTTCTGGAAGGACCAGGGCCACGACTGGTAAGGAGATTAATATGGCATTTAATGATTGGAACGGAGATGGCAAGAAGGACATCTTCGACGATATGATTGAATATCAGATTTATAAGGAAACTATGGGCGAAAGCGATGACGATTTTTCTTACCGTAGGCAGCGCAAAAGACACAAAGCTGAGAATCCTCAGTTTATTACTACGGTGTTTTCTGACGATTCAAAGAAGGACTATTCAAACCCACCCAGTTCAGGAGCAACGATCCTTGCGTCCCTTATTGTTTGTGTGCTTTGCTTTGGAGCTATAGCGTTATGTGTAGCCTCTGATATTGGTTCGTTTGGTATGGCATTACTTCTCTTTGGTGCGGTAGGCTTGAGCGTTCTTGTGCTAAGGGGATTCGGTGTCATGCGATAGGGCGACAAAGATAAAAAACATGAGAAAGAGTGACGAATATGGATATAAAGTGTCCACACTGTAATAGAACGATAACAACGGCACAGCAAAAGGCTATTTATCCCACACCAATTGTGATGCCTTGCCCTTACTGCAATAAGGAAGTCGATGTTGCTGAAGCACATCATAAGCATTGGGATCATATAAGGGCTGCAACAAAACATCCTCTGTGTCCCAGATGCAATACTGATAATTCTTACGTTATTCGCGTTAATGGACTTTTCAAAACCACACCTATGTGGAAGTGCCGTTCATGCGGATACAGATGGCGATATTAGTAAAAAAGTTAGCGATAAGAAAGTTTGAAAAATTAGAAAAATGTATTATAATAGTTTATAGGTATGGATAATTACAGAAGTGTCAGGAGGAACGAAAATGGGAATGCCAACGGGATTAAATCCTACAATCAACGAGATAGTCAAGTGTATTACAGACGGCGAATATCGCATTCCTCGTTTTCAGAGGGATTTTGTATGGGACATAAAAAAGTCTGCAGCACTCTTGGATAGCATTTTCAAAGGATTTCCTATTAGTTCTGTTATCTTATGGAAAACAAAGAAAGAACTATCCGAAATTCGGAATCTTGGAGGTATAGAAATACCTGGAAGGGACACTGGGAGATACACCTCGTATATTATTGATGGACAGCAAAGGCTTACCAGCTTGTATTTTGCACTTAAAGGCCTTCAAACGAGCTCGGGTTCCGACTTTTCAGAAATGTGTATATCCCTTGTTGCACAGCCAGGTGAACAGTTGGTTTTTGACTCTATACCAAAGGGGTCAACACCTGATGATTATGTGACTATTAAATCCCTATTCGATGCTACCGCGCTAAACGGACCGCATGCTGATAAAAGATTAAAATACTATCAAACTTTGCTTCAATATACAATTTCAGTTATTGAAATTGACGATGAAAATCTGGAGCTAGATGAAGTTATAGAAATCTTTGAACGTCTTAATCTTGGCGGCAAGAAACTGAATCTATTCTCGATTATTGCTGCTCGTAGCTATATTGCTCCAGAAAACGGTAAAAAGGGTTTCGATCTTGCCAAACAATTTGACTCGTTCAATAAGATTCTGATTAAGAATAATTACGGCAAAATCAGCGATTCTACATTTCTCCAAGCAATAGCTGCCTGTCTAATAGAAAAAGTTAACAAGTCAGACATATTAAACAATCTTAATAGCGAGCTTATTGAAAATAATTATATTTCTATTGAAAAGGCAATTCTCGCAGCAATTGAGCATCTAAAAAATACGAACTATGGTGTTCTGGTTGCAAATCTACTACCGTATGAGCGTATCCTCGTTGCGTTTACATATTTTCATTATAAAATGGGCAATAATCATATCGGCCAACAACAGGAGCGGTATTTAGTGGATTTTTTCTGGCGATGTGTTTTAAGTAAACGTTACAATAATGCTGCAACCACAAATCTCAACGCGGATATCGTGAAAATAAAGAAAATCGTAAACAACGAGACGCCAAATCAGGAGCCCATCATTCTATCTCCAAAAACCATATATGAAAATGGTAGATTTGTTATGTCGTCTGCGTATGTCATTGGAATGTTGTGTTTAATGGCGCAGGCACCTCCCCAGTCCTTTGCCGTAGGAAGAACAATTAACATTACAAACGACTCGGTATCCAATTCATCGAAAAAACAATTTCATCATTTCTTTCCGATGAAATCTCTGGTTGTTTTAGCGAATCCTGAATATCAATCAATAGTTAACAATGTAGTAAATATTGTTTTTATGGATGCAATTACAAATGATCAAATAAGCAACCGAAATCCTAGTGATTATATTACTGAGTTCGCACAATCAAATCCTAACTTTACTGAGGCCTTGGAGTCCCACTATATTTCTCTCCATGGTTATGGTATAAAAGATAACGATTTCTTTTCGTTTATCAATGCCAGAAGTAGATCGCTATATAATAAGTTGTGCCAGCTTATTATTCCAAGCAAAGCCGACACAATAACCGATATATCGGCTATTGTATAGGTTTTACACGTAAACCAAACTATATTACCTATTAAGAGCGTGCGAGAGACCGGCTCGACGACCACGCAGCAACCTACCAAGAGGCAAGGTGCTAATGCCGGAGCAATAGGTTACACCGAGAACCTATCGCTATTGATAGGTTCTTTTTATTACATTATAAACAAAAAGGAGAATTACAATGAAGAAGCTTATTGATTTGACAAAAGGAGAAAAATGGGTGTTCGTCAGACTTAACAACGGGAAGTCAATGTCGGATTTCTTAAAACAAGCAGAACGTGAAGGTTTTGTAATTAATTGTCACCTGCCGACTCAATGTAAATGTGATAAAGTAATGGTTTTGCACAGCGATTACACCATATCTTATCTTCATGGGTGGGCGCTAACTACAGTTTATGGGTGTACAAAGGCTAAAAAAGTCAACTTTGATGAATATATGAACGGGCGTTATGATTCCTTTTGTTTTTAAACACAAAAAATATGGATATTTTTGCTTTTTTTGTTGCTATTGTTCGCGATTGAGTATATAATGCATAATAAAGGAGGCGATAGTGATGAAATACATTTCAGCAAAAGAAGCCGCTGAAAAATGGAGCTTGACCAAACGTAGAGTGCTCGTATTGTGTAAAGAAGGACGCATTTCTGGCGCAGAGCTTGTTGGGTCAACTTGGGTAATACCTGAGGATGCATTGAAGCCTGAAGACGGCAGAGCATTAAGATATCAAAAAGAGGGATCGACATCGTCTGATGTCCCCCCGCTAAAATCCTCTGTGAAAGCAAAAGGTCATACACCACAGTATAAAATGCACAAATACTTTGCAAGAAGACCGTATAACGTTTTTAGTCATTTAATCAAGCATTATACATCTAAAGGCGATATAATTCTTGACTGTTTTTGCGGCGGTGGGGTAACCATATTTGAATCAGCGCATCTTGGGCGAAAGCCTATCGGCGTCGACATCAATCCGCTCGCAGCATTTATCACGAGAATGCAATTGTTTAACGGAGAAGTTTCTGAACTAAATGATTGCTATAGACGGTTTCTTTTGACTATTGAAAAAAAGTATTCAGAGTGGTATCAGGTCATATTTGATGACGACAAAGGAATTGCCTCTTGGACAGAATGGGCATACACAGTACAATGTCCAGATTGTGGAGAAACTATTGTGTTATTGGAGGAAAACAAGGCCTCCAATGGCGTTTATCGTTGCCCTAATTCTGGTTGTGTTAATCACAATGTTGGTGTAAAAAGGATTCTTTGTAGGCCGTTGGGCAGCGAGCCAATAAGAGTTAAATATACATCCTCCGTAACAAATAAACAATATACACGCGACGCGTCAATTGAAAACTTTCCAGCTTTTAAAAAAATTAATTTTTCTGAAATTATCGCTCAGCAACCATATAAACCAGAATTCCAAATACCAGAGAATTGGGACAGACAATATGAGGATAGATTGCAAGAAAAAGGAATAGTCGAATATAGCGACTTTTTTACCGAAAGAAACTTTGCCCTGAATTGCTTGATATTTAACGAGATTATGAAATTGAAGGGAACGACAGCTTCCGAATTAAACGAATATCTTTATTTCCTTTTCAGTTCATCGCTTCGTTACACAAATAAAATGACACGCGTTACGGATAATTGGGAAGGTGGGAAACCCACAGCAATGGACAAACACGCTTTCTGGCTGCCGAATCAGTACGTTGAAACCAACATAATTGACGTGCTAAAACAAAGGGCGAAAGCAATAATCCGGGGCTGTGAGTATTCTGCTGAAAGCATCCCAAAAGATGTTGTTGAAGTAACCAGCTTTGAAGACATAAAACTTCGAAATAGTTATATGATCTTAAATCAAGATGCTTCAAACTTACCGATACCTAGCAATGCGGTTGATGTAGTAATTACCGATCCCCCTTACGGGAGCAACGTCCAATACGCAGAATTGTCCACCATTTGGAACGCTTGGTACGCAATATACAAAGGCTTGGATAATTATATATATAAAGATAAAGAAGCTGTCATGAATCGAAAAAGAAACTTCAAGGGCTCAAAGACAGTGGATGATTATGAGGAACTACTCTGTGCTGTTTACACAGAATGTGCGCGAACTCTTAAACCAAATGGATATCTTGTGTTCACTTTTAACAACAAAAATCTTAAAGTGTGGATTGCTATGCTTAAGGCGGTTGCGCGTGCAGGGTTCTACTTGCCAGAGGACGGAGTTATATTCCAGGACTATATAGATTCCTACAAAAACACAGCTCACTTACGTTTTTCAGGCAATATTCAAGGGGATTTTATATACTCGTTTAGAAAAGGCTCTATAGCCATTGAAAATACTCCGGAAAAAGGGCTTTCTGAGATTATAGATGAATCCATTGACGAAACGGTTTCTAAACTTTTTAAGCGGCGCAAAAAGCATTCAACACCTGATTTGTATCAAAAAGTGCTCGCTGATATGACACGTAAGTTAATGCAATATATTCTTTGGTGTCTTTCGTCGGGCAAAGAAATGGAAGATATATCATCTTTTTCAAATGACTATCTTGAACAGCGGCTAAAACAACTATTGGTCTGCAATAATGGGGTGTGGGAAAAAAAGCCAAGCGTATTCTCGCCACTAACGCAAGGCTACAACTCACCAGAGTTAAAAGAATTCATAACAAAATTAGAAAACAAGTATAAACTAGAGAAAGCCCAAGAGAAGTATCATAATCTAGTTAATTTCTCCACAAATAAAAGTGTTCCATATCATCAATGGTTTTTATACCGAGAAGGTTTCTCAAACGAATTAATAACAGAACTCATTGAGATGTCAGATGCTGCGCCTGGAGAATGCATTATTGATCCGTTTTGCGGTTCAGGAACAACGAATGTAGTTGCGTCTTTGAACGGATACGATACGCTAGGGCTTGATGTAAACCCAATGTCAGCTTTTATCACAAATGCTAAAATTGCTCATTATTCAAAAGAAGATTTGCAAAAAGCATTGGAATTTAAAGAAAGCGCTATAGTCAGTGAATCCTATTCTATTAAACCGGGCTTTGAAGATGTTCACAAATACTTTTCAGATAATAATTATTATGCTTTGTTAAGAATAAAAACTTTTATTGATTCGTTGACGGATAGCAAAGCAAAAGATTTGTTGTTTGTTGCTTATCTTTCAATTATTATGGATTGCTCGAATAGGAAAAGAGACGGTAATGGTCTAAAAGTTCGTACGACGAAAGTTGTTAGTGTTCCAGAATACTTCGCCGAAAAGGTTGAAATGATCGTTCAAGATATTAAGGAACAGCAGTCAGACATCGGTGTAAAAGGTTACGGAATCTATGATACGGCTTACAACCTGAACTTGAATTATAATAACAAGTGGGGAGATATAAGTGCTGGAGCAATCATATTTTCACCGCCTTATGCAAACTCTTTTGATTACTTTGAATCCTACAAATTAGAACTTGTTCTGGGAGAATTTGCATCCGGTGTTAGAGGAATTAATGATCTAAGAAAATATGCTGTTCGTTCATTTATTGGGGCAGAAAAGCAAGATTCCTGCGACAGGTATGTTGATTTAATTGCCAGAGAAATTGAAAATGCAATCCCCGAAAAGGAAAAAGAGACTGGAAAAACAGATAGCAGAACAAGAAAAGTGCCGAATATGATTAGAGGTTATTTCTCCGATATGCGGGAAGTAATTCGCCAATGCTCGAAATGCTTATCTAAAGGAAAGAAAACCTATATTGTAGTTGATCAATCTGCTTATGTTGGTAAAATTGTTCCTACTGATTTGTTATTAGCGTATTTTGCAGAGTTAGAAGGGTTCAAGGTAGGAAAAGTAATTGAGTGTAGAAACGCAAGAACCTCTACTCAACAATTAATAAAATACCCTTATCTTAAAACAACTTTGCGAGAGAGTATCGTCGAATTAATTAAAGCTTAGAAAATTATAGAAAGATAAAACGGAGGTTGAAATGTCCACCGACTTGTATAATAGAGAATGGGAGTGTCTTTCATACAAAGAGAAGAACCAAGAACTATATTTGAGGCAAAAGAAGTTGTTAGAAACATTCCGGGATCACAGAGCTATCACACAGGAACAATATGAAAGTAGTTTGCATGATTTAACAGAAAAAATGCATTCCGATTAAACTTAAAGCCACCATAGAGGTGGCTTTTTGTTATACAAAGTGAAAAAAGAGAGCCTATCAACAACTCTCTTCTTTCTAATGAATCTCTAATATGCTTTATACTGGGTGAAATTCCTTTTTAAAGAATCAAGAGGACACGTTTCAATTTCTGATGACTTTTCAAGTTCTTCCTCTATACGTTCTTTGCCTTCCGGGAGAAGAGCAATAACATCTTTCGGTGACGCTGCATCAAAAATATCGCTCCAAGCAAGTAAGTGTTTCTTAATATAATTGTACTGATTATATACTGTTGTTCGTGAAGTCCAAATGTCCTCAAAAGTTAGAGTGGTATCAAATCTTGCATTAAGAGCTTCAAGCACAATTCTCTTGTTTGCCTCGTTTAACACTTCAATATTAGGATACGTTTCTCTTAAGAACTGGACTCTCTCTATGGATTCGTTTTCACCACGAGTTCCAAAGTGTTTACAAATATATAGAGAATATGATAACTCAAAACGTGTAATATAACCCAAGGCCGCAATTACACGCAGCGCCATGCGATACGGAAATTTTGGTATTCTTGTAATTGCATCAAGTTCGTAATACTTTAACATTTGTTCCCGGAAGATATCAACATAAAGATCCCTGTACTCGAACATTGCTTTACCAATGTCTGTAACATAAAACTTCATGTCTTTTTCTTGCAAGGCACCAATTTTTACACAATGAGACACGCTATTGTGGTCCACTTTTCCATTGTGCTCTAACTGAATTGCTTCTCTTGGTAGTCCTATTGCAAAATCCTTGTACTTTTCAAGTGTTGGAATAACAAGATTGTAATAATAAGCGTCGATGTTATAATCTCCAACTGTTCTGAACGTTCTTTTTGTACCAGACTTTCTCGATGCTCGAGTAACTATAAATTCCTTAGCAATATTGCTTGGGTCCTTGTTAACCTCTGCTATTCTTAAGCTTAAGCTTTCAGAAAAGTCATCGATATCTAACTGTTCAGACAACTCGACAATTATTGGTGCATCGGGGTCGATGTGCCCATGCGCCTTTCCTTTTGCTGCTTTCAAGTTCAGTTTATCAATATAATCGGCAAGAATGCGGTCCTGGTCTCTTAGTGCCTGTATTACAGAGTGAAGGGTACTGAATTCTTTCGGATCAATATCCTCGAATTTCGCAACATTGTCCGAAATAACCATAGGCACAATAATATAGGAAACCTTGTCTGGTTTATTCTTGTCTTTCCTTAAAGACCTACCAACGGCCTGAATAATATCAACAATTGAATTCTTCGGTTCCGCAAAATATACGGCATCAATAATCGGTACATCCACGCCCTCAGTTAAACAACGCGCATTGGAAATTACACCATATGGCGCGCTAATGAATTCATCAAAGATTTCCTTTCTGCTTCCTGCAGACATAGTACCATTAATATGACCAGAGTAGACATCGGCGATCTCAATGTCATCAGAAATGTCGGCGATTACTTCCGATACCGGCGTCCCGGCGGTCGGATTAATAAATTGTTTTGCTTGTTCGATGTTTCTATGGTAAGTAATGACTTTATTAATGCCGATGTCGTCCATCGTTTTCGCAAGTAAAACTTGTTTGAAAAGAGTTTGAGCGTCAACTTGTCTGTCGCCAAGACTTATAATCTGATTGTCTTGAATTATTTTCTTAAGCTCGCTTTCATTCATGCAACACAGAATAATTTTGTAATCGCTTATGATGCCCTGTTCTATAGCAGCTCTAAAGGGAAGCGCGGAAAAGGTTGTGCCATATTGTTCTTCATTGTCCATTGAAAAAACTTCGTAGTTAAACTGTTTTGCTCTTCCAACAATACGCGGATTGACAAATCTTTCTGTCGCAGTCATAAACAGTCGCCTTTTACAAGGAACGAATTCATCGTTCATACCATAGATGAACATATCCGAGTCCTTGTTTCCAGCGGTTCTGTGTGCCTCATCAAAGAACGCAATATCAAAATTGAAATCTTTTATATTGGATAACGCTAATACAATTGCATCAAGGGATTGATAAGTTGAAAAAATGACCTTGTCTTTACTTGAGGAATACTCGATAAATTCACGTATTTTCTGTGGGTCAGTAGTTACAGGAACATCAATATAAGATATATCGGCTGCAAAATCATCTTCATCATCTGAATTAGCAACGGTTTCATCACTACAAACACAAAGATAGTTAAAAGGGCTGTTGGCTTGTGGAACCCATGACTCAAGAGTCTGCTTAATTAAAGCTAAATTGGGTGCAACAAACAAGACTACACCACATTTCAATGCTTCTTTAATCCACAACGCAGTCAAAGTTTTTCCAGTACCACAGGCAGCCAACAGTTTACCTCTTGACATTGTCTCAAAGCCTTGGACAACCTCTTCAATCATTTTTTCTTGATGCTTTAATGGTTTGTATTTTTCTTTTTGAACAGTACTATCACCGGTGTTAGCAAAGTTATACAACCATGAGTAAAAGGCCTCATCAAGCGAAGTGAGGCTGTCTCTTAAGATTGTAAACTGGTCTTTTTTCTTATACGACTGCTTAGGAAGCGTGTAACAATTGGCGAAAATACAGCGCTCGCTTGCATGTTCTGATTCTGCCCAAAAAGATGTAAGATCGTCATAGGAAGGCGCTTCCTGAGCGCTTCTAAATTTAACTTGGTAGGCAACAGATGAACCATCTTCTCTAATAAATAATCCATCAACACCACTATCTTTTTTCTCGAGTTTATACGCGGTCTTATACTCCTCCGGAATATCTGGTCCCATGAACAACTCACGAATTTGATATATGTCTTTGAAGTAGGTAAAATAAGCATAAGCAAATTGTTCAAAAGCGTCGCCTTTGTCTTTGGTAATACTTATAGATTCGATGTCTTTCTCAACATCGTCCCAGCAAGTGTACCGATTTTTAAAAATAGGATTAAAATGCATTATGAAATCCTCCTTTTATAAAGTCCTTTTTGATTATATCACAAAGCTATTCTTTTTACAAAACACTTTTGTTATTTTTACCCTATCACGAAAACACAACAATGTAAATAGAACATTCGTTTCGTGTACTAATTGTTGGACTTTTTCTGCTGTTCTATTGCGCTGGACACTTTTGAAGCGGCCAGAGCAATAAAAAGTTCCGGTTCCATATCATACCCGGCAGCCTTGATAGCAGCGCGGATTTCAGAGTCCACCTCTTTGGGTGTGGTATTGTACTCTGCAGCTACCATTTTAAGAAGCTTTTTGTAACTCATCTTCTCACCTCCCGCCTTCAATATACCCTATTGAAAGCGCAAGATTTGTCGTTTTGTGGAAATAATTACACAATAGTTGACAAACATCTACTATCCATTATTACAGAAAACCACTATTAGCGATATAATATCAATGATAGTGGAGGTGAGAAAATGGATGACGTTCAGAAATTTGTAAAAGAAATGGGCCGCAGAATCTATATGCAGCGCAAGAAACTCGGGCTCACCCAAGAGCAGGTTGCTGAATTAGCCGATATCTCGCCGCAGTTACTCTCCACCGCAGAAAACGGTATCAGAAACATCAGTTCCGATAAACTATATCGCATAAGCAAAGCGCTTAATGTCAGCGCTGACTACCTTTTAAGTGGGAAAACCACAGCAGTAGACGATTCAAACTTTCTGAAAACACTTGAAAAGGCAACACCGGAACAACGAGATGCGATCGAAACAATATGCGAGATAATATTGAAATTATAGTAAGACGGACTGTGCGGTTCGTCTTTTTTTTACGCAAAAAAGTGAGCGACCCGCTCGCTAAAAAACAAGTCACTCACCATCTTCTAAGGCGAAGCCGATTACTCGGCCTTGCCCCTTTAGTATATCACTACTGTGCCATAAAAACAACTGAATTATTCCTCAATACGGGGTGTTTCCCCGATAAACTCTAAAACCGCATCAAGGCAGTCAGGTGAAGTTTCGTCAAGGATTCTCCAGATACAGACGCGATAGACAATATTATCCTTCGCAGAAAGATTGATACCGCTTATCTCGAAAAGATTCTCGACATCCCAGGGAAAGAGTTGCATAGCTGCAGCAATCTGCAAGATCACTCTCGGAGTCGGGGATTTAGAGTTCCCACTACGGAGTCGTGAAATAGTTCGGACCGAGAGTTTTGCCTTGATGCTCAAATCCTCATTGCTTAATCCGCAGCTGTTCATAAGGTCATCGAGTCTTTCGCCAAATGAAAACGAGCGCGTGGGGAGTCCGAGTGTTGGAATTATCTCCGGTGGGCAGAATGAGAGGTCTTTATTAAATCTGTTGTACGGTGCATAGTAGGTTTTCTTTTTTCTTGCCATAGTAAATCCTTTCCTGCAAGGTCGCAGGAGTCATCAACCTACACGACAAGTAGCAAAATGGGCGCACGAAAGAAATCCATCACGATTCCAGCTAAAAACTGCCTATTAACAGTCTTTTTGCTATGTCGTGTAGATTGCCAGTCGCGCGCCTCGCAATAAACGAGTTTTAACTTTATAATTTGATTAATCATTGAGGTAAAAAGAAAAACCGAGCCCGAAACAAGACGGTTAAACCATCTCGTTATCGGACCCGGCACTATGGTAACTACTTAGGGATTAAGTGTTCCTTATGGCTCAGTGACCATTATATTAATATTTAACATAACTATTATGAGGCAAAGTCATAAGGGCCTTTCGGCAGATTAATAACTACACCAACTTGTCCTTTGCATACAGGACAAATTACCGAAAAGGTAGCCTTATCAAGATCTTCGGTAGTACAAGTAGTACAGAAAGCCGAAATAACACTTGATACAAACAACGCTGTTCCCCCATGATAAGGGCATGGCATTGCATCATAATATTCATGAATAGTTGTCATATTTTTTCTCATAGTTCGTTTTACCTCCAAAATTCAGGGACATTTGAATGGTTACCGGACTTATCACCAGGATAAGCCTCCCAGTTAGGTAACATTTGGAGTGTATTCATAATACTTGCGGAATTTCCGAGCCGATCTTTCCCCGGAGGGTTCCCGCCAAGTATGATGATGAATTTATGAGGTTGTTAGCGAAAGCAACTCACCGAATACGAAGTGAGTCCTCTTTTGCAAACGCAGAGCAAAGGATTCCTAGGGTTTAAGAGATTAACGCTTTAAGGCTCCAATTTAACGCGTATAACTCGGTTGTTTAGACATTGGAATTTACCTCCCCGATAGATTGGACATGTGTTCTCTTCTGTTCGCGGCGCTCGTTATTCATCAGAACTTGGCCAGCGCACAATGTCTTTCTGCCATGAAAAAATGGCACCATCCTCTCCTTTAGAGATGACGATACCAAGAGTGCAAAAAGCGCGAAATGTCCCCTTCGGTTTCCGCATCTGCTTGGCATAATCATCTATTTAAAGTTCAGAATTATGAGTGCTGCAGACGCAGCCGAGTAGGGATTTCCTACTACTTATCGATATTTACTTGTGAGACAGAAAGGGGCAGATTACTCCGCAATCGTGACACAAGTAAAACGATTACTTAAAAGTAACTTATTGTAAATCATTGCTTGCATCACGCTCCTTCCCTAAAATTTTATTGCAATTAGCAACTTTTCATATGTCTGTACTTAGAATTATAGCACAGAAATTTCCATCTTCAAAGTACTTTTTGCAACTTCGTAAATAATGCACAAAAACGACTGTCGCCATTTATGCAAAATGACAACAGCCGCTGCTACCCCAGTTTGATTTTGTTTTAATGCTCTTATATAATAGCAGACTTCCCATAAAATTGCAAGCATTTTTTTAAATTCTTATTCATAATATACAAATACTGGCACCTCCTACCAGAGCAGTATCATCACTGCGGCCCGACGGTTTCTCAGCGATACATTCTCCCTTAAACCCTTATATTTACTACACTTCCATCCTGAAATACAAAATCAATATCGTTTTTGCCAACCACCGCTCTTTGCAACAAATGGCAAAGCATTTTTTGGTCAAATTCACCAATGCCATTTTCGCTGTTTTGTGCGTTTTTAAGGGCGTTATAGTAGCATACCAAGCGAGCTCGCGTCTCTCTCTTCTGTGCAAGTTCAAGGCCAGCGTTTTCAAGTGCTGTGCCAACCGAATCATACTCGGCTGCCATGGCGCTGTATCGCTCGTCGTAGTGTTCAACTTTACCGGTGCGGGCATTTTTCTGAACCAGGTTCTCTATCTCCTTGGTAACCACGCCCAACTTGTCCTGCAGAGATAACAGATTCGCTTCGTCAGCAGAGAGGTCGTCGTAGAGGGCTATAGCCATCTCTACGGTTTCCAGAGCTGCTCGGCTCGACACCTTCTGGTTAAGCGCCTCCAAGAACATCTCTTTGAATCGTTCTTCGGTAAACCTTGCCGAGTTGCATTTGTGTTCCCCTTTATAGCAGTCGTTGCAGCGGTAAATCTCGGTGCGGTACTTGTCGTTGCTGTGATGTACCTTCCTACCGAAGTATCCGCCACAGTCCCCGCACACCAGAAAGCGTGTTAAGTAGTCGCTGCTTTTCCTGGATCTACTCCCGGAGTTGCGGGCAGCCATCTCGGCCTGGACAATATCGAAAATCTCTCTTGATACGATACCGTCGTGGCTGTTTTCAATGTAGTACTGCTGGCGCTGTCCTTCGTTAACCACCTTCTTGTGGTCCAGGTAGTTCGGTATGAAACTCTTCTGAAGCAGCGCCCGGCCGCAGTATTTCTCATTCTGGAGGATGGACGCAACGGTACTGGGGTGCCACCGTTCTTTCTTTGACGGGCTTGGCACCCCTTTCTCGGTAAGTTCCCGGGCTATAAGCGAAGGGGTTGAGCCCTTTAAGAACTCGTCGTAGATAAAACGGACAACCTTGGCCTCCTCTTCGACGATACGCGGCTTGCCGTCGGGGCCTTTCTCGTAGCCCAGGAAATGCTTATATGGCATTGAAAATCGCCCTTCCATAAATGCGTACTTGATACCGGCCTTAACGTTCTGTGAAATCGAGTGTGATTCTTCCTGGGCCAGTGAGGAGTAAATTGTAATGAGGAAGTCCCCGGAGCCATCCAGCGCTCTTACGTTTTCCTTTTCCCAGAGGCAGTCAACATTGGTTCGTCTGAACACGTCAAGCGCGGTCAGCATGTCTCTTGTGTTACGGCCAAACCGGGAGATGGACTTACAAAGGACGAAGTCAATCTTACCGCTCTCGACGTCCTCCATCAGCTGTTTGAAGCCCTTTCTGTTTTTTGTGCTCGTACCCGTAATTCCGTCGTCAGCGTAAACACCTACGAACTTCCACCCGGGGTGGCTCTCGATGTGGTTTGTGTAGTAACGAACCTGGGCTTCAAAGCTGTTTTCCTGCTCATCCTTCTCCGACGAGACCCTGGCATAGGCGGCAACCCGGAGTTCCCGTTTGATTGCGCTTATACCCGTCTGTATCGTCGGAGGAATAATTGTAACTGTACCCATATTATTTAACTGCCCCTTTCAGTTTTTTCTCTCTTGCCATGGCCCTCATCTCGGGCGTCCAACTCTGTGAGCGGCTTCTATCTTCCCAATGGCACTCGACTTCTTGACCATTCATCAGGTGAAACACCAGACGATTGTCGTTATGTGCTTCTATATAGGAAACCTTTGAAGTAAAAGCCTTCTCGTCAAATGACCCAAGCCCGAGGACCTTGGCACTTGTTTCCATAAGCACCGACTCCGGTATGGCCTTTGAAGCGCAGTACTTCTTGCCTTTCTGGCTATAGGTTATGCACTGCCACTTATCCCCATACCGGGTTGCTCTCCGGCGATAGTTCTTACCGCACACAGCGCAGCGTATCTTCCCGGTGAAGGGATAAGTAGGTTGGGTGCGCTCGCCGATCCCCATATCGCTTCTCCGCTGGTCAATCTGCTTTTGAACTCTCTCGAACAGTTCCCGGTTCACGATAGGAGGCATACATTCGGTAGCATAGTACTTTGCAAGTTCGCCCTTGTTGAGAACGAGCTTTTTCTCGAGGTGGTTATTCACGTAGGACTTCTGGAGAAGTGCATCCCCCATATAGCGCTCGTTACGAAGCATATCGACCACGTGCTTTGCATTCCACTCGCCACCGCGCAAGGTGGGCACCTTTTTCGCAGTAAGATACTTTGCGATGGCGTTTGCCGATTCGCCGGTGGCATACATCTCAAACATCTCGCGGACCACCTTCGCCTGCGCTTCGTTAATCGTGACTTTTCCACGTTCAACATCGTAGCCAAACATAAAGCGGAAGCTGACATCGTGGCCTCTCTCATATTCGTGCTTGATACGCCACTTGACGTTCTCGCTAACTGACTCGCTCTCGGCCTGGGCGTAGGCTGCCATAAGCGTCAGCACGAATTCGCCATCGGCCTTGAGTGTGTTGATGTTCTGTTCCTCGAAATAAACGGCTATGCCCAGGTTCTTAAGTTCCCGGGTGTACTTAAGCGTGGTTCTGGTGTTGCGGGCAAATCTTGATACTGCTTTGGTAATAACCATGTCAATCTTACCAGCGCGGCAGTCGGCAATCATCCGTTGGAACTCCGGACGGGTGTCCTTGGTCCCGGTGAAGGGCTTCTCGTTATAAACCTCGACAAACTGCCAGTCTGGATTACTGTTAATCAAGTTGACATAGTGCGTAACCTGGGCGTTGAGGCTGTGAAGCATACCCTCATCCTCCATAGAAACGCGGCAGTAAGCAGCAACGCGCAGTCGGTGCTTTTCTACCGGCTTTTTCGGTAAAATGATAACTTCTTTGTCCACAAAATCACCCCTTTTTGTAGTCACATATTACCGTAATAATACAGTATTATCAAGGAATATCAGCGACATAAATCGCACAAAATTGAGCCGTATTTTTTGGCTATAATTGTATCAATTTTGGCGTAGTCTTGTTCAGTAATAAGGCCATTCTTAAGCAGCCCGTCAAGGGTTAACTTGGCAATAAAGTAGTCGACCTCTTTATTGAACTGTTCGGTGCTAAACCTAATCATCTTTGCCACCTCCGAATCTGTCAAGCACATAGCACTCATGGCAGCAGTACTTGGGTTTATCAGCACGATTGCTCTCAAACTCTCTGCCGCAATAGGCGCAAGTGTAGAGGTAGCGCTTTGCGTATACCTGGCCCTTGTGCTTATCCCACCAATGACGACGACAGGCTTCAGAGCAATACTTGTTGTAGCAGTTGTTGGTTCCAAGGGGCTCCCCGCACTCTTTGCAGGTAGAATATCCAACACGTATCTTATGCGTTGAACAGAAAGAACTGACAGTTCCTTCTTTGATATTCAAAATAGTTGAAATCTCGCTAATGGTTTTCCCCTTATGTCGATATTCTGTAATGAGAATAATTTCTCTCTCACACATGGGGCAACCCTCCTCTCAAAAATTTTGAATATTACCGGTAAATTCACCTATATAATACTGCCTATTTCCAAAAATAAAAAAGACATAGAATGTCCTGAAAAAGGGCAAAAAAATAAAGCCCACCGCAGGAATCCCCGCAGTGGGCATATAGTTGTTTGCCTTACTTAAGTAACCAGTTAACCTTTGCCTGAACAGCTTTGTAGTCGTAACCGGCTGCTTCAAGTCGTTTCTTTCTATCAGCGCCGTTACCCCACTTGCCTTCGATGACTTCTTTGGCAATCTCAAGGTCTGATTTCTTGTATTTTTTCGGTTCTTTGAGGAGTTCGTTGACTCTCTTCTGTACGGCCTTTGCATCGTAGCCAGCAGCCGTAAGAGCTCTCACGCGGGCATCACCATTACCCCATTTGCCCTCGATAACTTCGGTGGCAACCTGGTCAACGCTTTTCTTTGTAGAGGGCTTGCTGGGTTTAGTAGAGTATGTCTCGTAGGTTATCCAAGGACACTTACCCCAGTTTTTCCAGCCTCTGCCTTTAAAGGCAGTCTTAACCACACCATAGGCGTGACCCTTTGCCTCAATGACATAACCGCCACCGATGTAAACGCCAACGTGGCCCGGAAGGAACACGAGGATTCCGGGGATATCCGGCATAGTTGAGATGGGGCCTTTTTCTTTACAGAGAGAAAGCATGCCATTGGCCGAGCAGTCCTGCTTCGCGTTGTACTTAGGTACCGATGTAGCGGTCGCGCTCCAGAGGTAACCTTTTACAAGGCCGATGCAGTCGTGAACTCTCTTGTTAAGCTGGTTTGAAGGGCAGGCCCACTGATACTGCTGTGGGTACTGCTTTTTCTTTGCCTTGTAAAGCGCGGTTGTAGAGATGTTACCGAAAGTACCATACCAATACGGCTTGCCAAGCTGGGCCTTCGCGTATTCAACGAGGCCGGTGTTTGTCTTACCCATTATTCTTCCTCCTTGGTAAAATTAAAATTGAACTCAGCGACGCAGGCCTCAATGAGAAGGTGCATCTCGAGTTCAGAAATGTAGATACCTTTTTCAGAAAGGATTGAAGAGATGTTCTCGCAGGCTTTAGCAAACTTCTCCGGACCTTCAAGGTCCTGGTAGAGCTGCTCCACCGCTTTGACGCAAGTCTCAACAACGGCTTTCTTGGTCTTGTCCTCAGCGAGTTTCTTATACACCACCCTTACCTGGCTTGCTAAAAAGCCGGCAATCGCTGTTAGAACAGCATAGATAATGGTGTTCCCGTATTCGGAAATAAAATTTGAAAGAATTGACATAGACTAGTCCTCCTTATAAATATGAATAATCCCTTGTTCGTGCAAGAACGCTTCCTGGCTTTTCTTGATTTCTTTTGCATACTCAAGTGCCGCCTCTGTTTCGCCGTTGCACTTCCCGTTCTTGAGAGCAAGCGCGGTGGCTTCCCCGAGGTCAATCGCTGCGCGGATGGATTCAACCAGCAAGATTTCATTCTGCTGGCGAGCCTCCATCTGTGCTTTATGCTCTGCCTCTTTGGCGTCAATGTGCTTCTTGAGATACCAGAAACCCAATCCGGAAATACCGGACGGTATGGCCAGGAGCGTAATAATCTCAATAAGATTAATTGTCAGCATCCTTTTCTACCTCCTTCAATAAGTCATTCAGCGCCTGTTCAGCCCCAAGAATCGCATTAAGCTGGGCCAAGGCCTGCTCCTTCTGCTTTGCGATTTCCTGAAGCTTTTTCTCAATTGTTTCCTTCATCTTTACCCTCCAAATGTTCAAGTCGTGTCAATATCTCTTGGACTGCTTTCCAAGTGATCGCTGCCATAGAATAGAGGTCTACGTGCTTGCCATCGTCCGAGATAACCTCTTGCGGGGTTTCACGTCCGATAACGAAGCCCATGCTCTCCTTCACTTCGACAGCCGGTTCTTCAACGGCATCAATGCTTCCTTCGTCGTCCGAATCGAGCGTTATCTCCGGCTTCCCGAAATGGGAACTCTCGCCGTAGGCCAGCTGTTCATCATCCTCGTCATAGGGGTCGGGTGCTTCTTCCTCTTCAATCAGGTTGTACTGATAAATCTTTGAGGTCTTAAACAGATCAAGCACCGAACCGGACTCGGATATATTTTCTTTGATGTCTTCGGTAGAGGAAACGGTAAACTTGGTTGCGCAGAGTTCCCCGTTCCACCAGGCCTTTGCGCCAAGTTCAAGAAGTTTTGAATTACCATCAACCGAACTACCGCGAATGCACATATATGCCTCACCGCTGCTGCGGAAGATATCAAGTCTTGCCTGCGTCGTATCACCGCTTGAACCGCCGTAACTCTTAACCTCGAGCGAGGCGCTGGGCTTGCTGCTGATATTGCCGCACCCCAGGTAAACCATCGCCGAATAGACACTGGTTCCGCTGCCGCCGAAGGCTCTCGTCCTCCAGTGTTTAAGCGCCGTATATGTGTCGCTGTCAGTGGCTTCACCGGTTACGATACTGTTATCGACGTGGAGCCCACCGTCATAGATATAGGTGGGTTTGTGGAGCGTGATTTTGCTTTTCCCGAAACCGCCGATGGTCTTGAAAGTGCCACTTGAGGTTCTCTGTGATAGCACGACACCCTCGACACTTGAGTTCTCGCTGCAGTAAATGCACTGAGAATAGGTGCTACCAGAACCTACGGGTACCATGCCGCCGGTATAGAGACGATTGGAAAGATACTGCTCAATGGAGCCGTCCTGGATAACGGTTCGGTACTCGGTACCTCC
The DNA here is from genome assembly GCA_015065445.1 of Oscillospiraceae bacterium. Lineage (GTDB taxonomy): Bacteria > Bacillota > Clostridia > Oscillospirales > Acutalibacteraceae > Eubacterium_R. The sequence continues at coordinate 59,996 of SVQF01000002.1, forward strand.
GATAGAGATATATCCGCCGGTAATATTGGCATAGGCTGTCGAGAGGTGACCGGATTCGACATTGAAATAGGCGTTCCCGTCAACTGCTGTAAGAATACCGGCGCGTATGATATTCGCCGTAAGGGTTCCGGTCGTTATCATCGAAGCGTTGATCTCGCCATCCATCGTAAGGGCGAGTTTGTATGGCCCGCCGTACCCGTTGTCCGAATACCCCAGGCCGCCCAGGTTAAAACGCCACAGCCGATCTGCATCTACGATTTCTGGATAGTCAAGAACAAGAAGTTCTTGTGGGTTCTCGGAAGGGTGGAGCACAATGTAGCCGCCCTCGTATCCGGTTATCGCTTTGGTTGCTCTGTCAATGGCAGCCATATACTCTTGCGTAATCAGTGAGTGGTTGTCTTGCTGATTTTTCTCTATGGCGTTGATTTGTCTCTGTTGCTGACGGAGCGTATCAGAGAAATTGGACTTTGCTGAACCCAGTTCAAGTTTCTCGTAATGCTCGGACAGCGTGTTATATACCGTCTTTATAACCTTAGCCGAGATATAAATACCCAAGCCTTCGTGGTAAACCTTGACGGTATCGCAGAGCCTTACCTTCTCGAGATGTTCCATCCAGGCGTACTCCGGGGATTGCCAGAGATGCTGGAAAGAAACCGTCATATTGATGTCGGGTGAATTGATGTCGTTTGCTGCGAGATAGGCATTTGCCTTTTTCCTCAAATTGGCCTGATTAAACACCTCATCTGTATCAAACTCCGAAGAGAAGTCATAGAACAGCACCTTTTCCTTAGCCAGGGTGTGATTCGTGACCGGTATGGTTTTCTCGGATAAGGTCAAGAGTGTTTCATCCTTACGCGCATACGGGAAGAGTGCAGTATATGAGCTCTCGGTAGAAACAGTGAGGCTCATATCCGTTAGGTTCTTACCATACGAGATAATGACGCCACTGCTTGAGCCTCGATTCTTGTGCAATTGGACATAGCGATTATCGAACTCAAACTCCCCACCGAACACATCGAGGACCGAACCCTCGGTGCCGCCAAGAGCGCCCCTTACCGAAGTAGCTTCACATTTGAAATTACCCTTGGTGGTTATCGTGCTCTGGCGTACGATGTATCCTTTCCCAGAGGCACCGGCCGACATAATTCTCGCCATTACAGTGGTCGGGTTTGAATTATCGACCGTAAGCGAGGTTATGGGTAGATGCGAGAGTTCATAAGAAATGTGTTCAGCGTTAATGGTCATTATCCCCGAGATAGGTTTCGTTACCTCGTAGATACGAAACATCTGGTCAGGGGAGGTGTCATTGGGTTTTGCCAGCACTATTCTGTCAACCTCAATAAGCTCGGCGCATTGGCCACTTATGGGGTAAGTCATCGAAAGCTCATAAACACCGTTTCTCTCTTCGGTTACGATACAAGAGAGCGCATCATTTAAGAACCCCAGCACTTCTTCTTCGTTTTTTAATACCGGAATCATTTGATGCACCTCCTTAAAGCGTCCTGAATCTCGGAGTTATCGAGAGTTTAGTTACATTCGAGGTAAAACGAATGAGGTTATCCCCGGGTTCGAGCACCGGGAACCTTGTAAATGAAAGGCTCCCGTTCATAAGGCCACCGAAAAACTCATCATCCGAATAAGCCGTCATGAGCTCGCTGTCAATAACCACCGACTCCTCAACCCCATTAACTGTATAGGCCTTGCCGTTGATATAAAAAGAAAGGTTGCCTGAACCTTCAAGTTTGATAATGGGCAACGACTCAAAGGCCTCCGGGTTTACAACCGTAGTGGCACTCGTAAGTTCAATAGGTGTGAAGGAATCGCGCAGATACATAAACGGTTTACACGAAAAGCGTACTGCAGCCGTACCCACATTGTTGAGAAGTTCTTCAACATCCAGCGAAGAGTTGAAGCAGGCTTTGCGCACATATTCGGGCTGGTAGGTATCCGTCAAATCAAAATAACCTGGCCTACAAAGCCAGGTCTTGATTTCTTTAATTTTCGATTTGATGTCAGCTGTCCCGATGGTGTAGAGAACATCCACATTTTCATAACGGCCGTTATCGATGAGGACATCCCCATTTCTACCCGGTACGCTTATAAGCTGCATATCACGCGCAGGCGCTGAGTAGATGTTTTTCTTTGAAATATAGAGGCCGAAGTCCGCACTGCTCCGGCCATCAAAAGTAAAGCTGTTCACTAGAAAGCCACTCCTTTCCTACGCACAGAAGCAGCAATAGCGACCGAGATTTCCTCGGCCAGTGCATTGATATCCTGCTTGCTCTCGTTAATAAAGTTGTCGATATTCAGGTTAAGCGTAATTCCGCTGCTCGCGGGAGCGGGCTTTATCATGTCGTTTGCAGCGGCCTGCACCCCGTTGAGGTTTGCCTGGATATCAAAATCTGTGGGTACAGCCTTTGCCATATCGGCTTTGACTTTCCCCATCTCGTCCTCGAAACCTTCACCCAGGCCAAGAGCAAGGTTTTCACCGATTTCTTTCTTAAACACCTTTGAAGGTGAGGCTATGCCGAACACCGATTTCAGGGCATCGGTTATTGTTGAACCCAGGCTCCGGAGTTTTCCTACGAGCCAGTCTTTGATGTTGGCAATACCGTTCCAGAGGCCAACCAGGAGGTTATAGCCCACATTGCTCATGTTACCAATACCGCCGGATAAGCCCTTGATGATAGCGCTCAAAATTTTCGGTATCTGTGCCACTATCTGTGGCAGTGCCTGGATAAGTCCTTGGGCTACCTGAACAGTCAATTTCACACCCATAGCCAGAATCTTGGGCAGGTTGTTGGTTATGAAGGTAATAATTGAATTAATTATCTTGGGCAGCGCCGCTATCAACTTTGGCAGAGCATTAAGAATGCCCTTAATTACACCTTCAAGAAGTTTAAAGCCCGCATCAAGAATCAAGTCAAGATTGTCGATGAGGACATCGCAAATAAGGATAACGCAATCGATAATAGTCGGGATAAGGTCCGGAAGCGCATCGGCAATACCGAGTGCCAGCGTTGCCACTGTCTGGACCGCCGCTTCAACGATAGAAGGCAGATTATCAAGGATACCATTCACAAGAGTGAGAACCAGTTGCAGTGCCCCATCTGTAATCTGCGG
>SVQF01000107.1 GCA_015065445.1 Oscillospiraceae bacterium
ACTTTTTCATCGGAGCCATACCCGAGTTAATCAGAAGAAGGCTCTTATCGTTATTGGGCACGAGAGAAAAACTCGGGAGACGAAGATGTCCCTTGCTTTCGAAAAACGAAAGATATTTCTCTCGCAAGTCATTAAGTGATGTCCATTCCATTTATGTTATACCTCACGGTTTATAAGTTTAATAAAAACGATACAAACGCTGCGACTGAATAATCGCAGCGTTGTATAATAAGATTAGAGTTTCTCTACAATCTTAGCGAGTTCCTGAAGTTCTTCCTTAGTAAAGGTAAGACCTTTGCTCATTTTGTCGTGCTCAGGTGACCAATCTCTTACGTCAACCTTTGGCTCACGACCGTTCCAGGAAATCATATTAACCTCTCTTGTCCAGCCTCTTGCAGTTTCGCTGATAACGCCGAGATGCTCTGTGATTTCGTACTTAATTTCAGGCATGCTACTCTCCTCCTTTTCAGTAATATTTATATAGAATTATAATTTGCTGACAATTTCTTTAGTGTCCTGAGCAATCATAAGTTCCTCGTCTGTTGCGAGAATGAATACTCTTACACGGTCATTTTCGTTTGTAAGCTCAGCCTCGGCACCTTTAACTGTTTTGTTATTGATATCCTCGTCAATATTAACGCCGAGGAAACCGAGATATGAGCAGATTTTTGAACGCAGCCAGCATCCGTTTTCACCGATGCCGCCTGTGAATACAATTGCGTCAACGCCGTTCATAGCGGCAACATACGAACCGATGAACTTAGCGATTTCGTAAGCCTGCATCTCGTGAGCAAGGATAGCTCTGTCATTACCCTGAGCCTGTGCGGCACAGATGTCTCTGTCGTCTGAAGAAACGCCCGAAACAGCGTTTACGCCCGACTTCTTGTTAAGAATTGTATCCATCTCGTCAGGAGTAAGGTTTTCTTTCTTCATTATAAATGTAACAGCTGACGGGTCAACAGCACCCGAACGTGTGCCCATCATAAAGCCGTCGAGCGGAGTGAAGCCCATTGATGTATCAATAACCTTGCCCTTTTCAACGGCAGCGATTGATGAACCGTTACCGAGGTGGCAGGTAATAATCTTAAGGTCGTTAAAGTCTTTGCCCATTTTGTCTGCAACTCTGTGAGAAACAAACTTGTGAGATGTGCCGTGGAAACCGTACTTACGGACACCGTACTTTTCGTAATACTCGTACGGAATAGCGTACATATATGCCTTTGGCGGCATTGTTGAATGGAATGCCGTGTCAAATACGAATACCTGCGGAACGTCTTTGCCTACAACATTTACGCAAGCCTCGTAACCCTGAAGGTTTGCGGGATTGTGAAGAGGAGCAAGCGGAGAGAGTTCTTTAATATCGTTTGCTACGTCGTCTGTAACAAGAACAGAACTCTTGTACTTATCGCCACCCTGTACTACACGGTGACCGATTGCGTCGATTTCGCTGAAGGAATCAACAACTTTATGTTCGCCTTCTGAAAGAATGTACTTAACCTCGTTGAATGCGTCTGTGTGAGTGGGAAGTTCTTTATCGTATGTGAACTTTTCGCCGCCTACTTTAACAATAACGTTTTCTTCGCCGCCTTCAATTTTAAGACCGATTCTTTCGATAGCACCTTTACAAAGAACAGACTCATCTGCCATATCCATAAGCTGATATTTGAGCGATGAGCTGCCACAGTTAATAACAAGAATTTTCAAAACTGTAACCTCCGTACTTGAAATATACTTTAACATCATTTATAATATAATATATAATAGTATAATGTCAAGTAAAAATATTAATTTAAGGAAAATTTTTATGAATTTAGGTATAATATGCGAATACAATCCCTTCCATAAGGGGCATAAATATCTGATTGACACAGTAAAGGGCGACGGCGACAGAGTTATATGTGTGATGAGCGGCAACTTTGTGCAGCGTGGCGAGGCTGCGGTTTACTCAAAGTTTGAGCGTGCAAAAGAGGCTGTAAAAAACGGTGCGGATTTGGTAATTGAACTGGTTGCCCCCTGCTCCACGCTTTCGGCTCAGGGGTTTGCCGAAGCAGGCGTAGGACTTCTTGAAGCTACGGGAATCTGCGACGCAATCGCTTTTGGTGCTGAATGCGACGACGCAGACGAGCTTTTAAAAATTTCCGAGGAAATCAAACAGCGTGACAGCGATATAAAAGAAATGCTGAAAAGCGGAATGTCGTACCCCGCTGCAAGACGTAACGTAACGGGTTCTCCGCTGCTTGACACGCCGAACAACATACTGGCAATTGAGTACCTGACCTGCACAAAGCTCAAGCCTGTTATTGTTAAGCGAATAGGCGGCGGTCACGACAGCGACGACGCCGAGTACAGTGCGTCGCAAATCAGAAAGACCCTGACGGACAAAGCGGAACTGAAAAATTGCGAAAGAGCGGTGCTTTACAAACTAAGGCAGATGAGTGCTGAAGATTTTTCAAAAATTGAAGACGTAAGCGAAGGGCTTGAAAACAGGATTGCCGAGGCGGTAAAGGTTGCCGGAAGTCTTGAAGAGTTATACGACAGCATAAAAACTAAACGCTACACACATTCGAGGATTAGGCGTATTATTCTGCGTGCGTTTTTAGGTATTACAAAAGATACGCCAAGGACTCCTCAATATATACGTGTTCTTGCTATGAACGAAAGCGGTGCGGCGATGCTTAAAGACATAAAAGAAAAAGGCACGCTGCCCGTAGTTACAAGGTACAGAGATGCTAAAGCGTGCGGCGGAAGTGTACTTACTCAGTTTGAAAACGAGTGCAGATACACTGATATTTATGCTCTGTGCTACAAATCCCCCCACCCTTGCGGCGAAGACAAAAAATATAAATTAGAAATTATAAAGAGTATATAAAGAGTAATTGATTTACAAATTACTCTTTATTTTTATCTTTCTTTGTGCTATTATATAATATAGTATTAAAATTATGTTAAGGAATGTTATTATGCCGTTTAATTTGCTTGAAATTACATTTCAGTTCAGGTATATCAAAAATCTGTGGAGTTCAATTGTTGATTACTTTAATCAGATTAAAGGACTATTCGGAACTTTTGGCTTTATAGATTTTATTGATATACTTTTTGTTGCTATTGTATTATACGTAATCATAAGAATAATAAGAGAAACAAGAGCAATGCAGCTTGTTAAGGGAATTGTTTTTTTTGTACTGCTTTATGTGGTAATCAATTTCCTTGGAATGAGTGCGTCGAGTTATATATTTAAAGAGATTTTCTCCAACGTGCTTATTATACTTATTATACTCTTTGGTCCCGAGATACGAAACATACTTGAACAGATGGGTAAAGGTGCCGCCAGAAACAGCCTGAAAACGATTTTACACTCGGGTGTAGCAATTGAGGTTGCCGGCATTAAAAAAGCCATTGACGCAGTTTGTAAGGCGTGTACGGATATGAGCGACGATAAAATCGGTGCTCTGATTGTATTTGAAAACGATACATTACTCGGCGATGTTATTTCGTCAGGCACAATAATCGACGCCGCTCCGTCAAAAGAACTGATAGAAAACATCTTTTTTCCGAAGTCACCGCTGCACGACGGTGCGATGATTATAAGAGGCAGCCAGGTTTACGCAGCAGGCTGTATTCTTCCGCTGACGAGGGATAACGTATCGTCAAGTCTCGGCACAAGGCACAGAGCCGCAATAGGCATTACGCAGGAAAGTGACGCAATTGTTGTGGTTGTAAGCGAAGAAACAGGTGCAATCAGCATTGCAGACAACGGCACGCTTAACCGTGATATTTCAACGGGCGAACTCAGAGATATTCTTGAGCGTCAGTTTATTCCGTCCGGTTCAAAGTCGGACGAAAAAATCCTCAGCAAGCTTGTAAGGAGGATTAAAAAATGAAGAACAAAAGAACAGGTTTTGATTTCAGACGACTGATTTTTAACGATAAATATCTTATTATCACTTCCCTTTTGCTCGCTGTACTGATATGGATAGTAACGTCGCTTAACATCGGCACAAGCGAGAACAAGACGCTGAGAATTGACGTACCTATTAAACTCGGCGACGAAGTATCTGAGCAACTCGGAATGCAATACTACACCCTGCAGGACACAATAGAGCTTAACGTTACTATTTCGGGTGCGAAGTACGCTATCGGTCAGGTTACCGAAAGCGACCTTAACATCAGGTTTGACACGAGCAACGTTAACAGAACAGGTGAACAGAGCATACCGATACTCGTTTCTAACGGTTCCAACAATCTTGACTTTACGGTAAGCAGCACTTACCCGTCGTCTGTTGACGCATACTTTGACGTTAATGAAACACGCACATTCAGCGTAAATGTTAACTATGACGACACCGCTATTGCAGACGGTTACACCTTTGGAACTCCAGTACTGAATGAGGACAAAGTTGTTATAAGCGGTCCGAAGACCTATGTTGACAAGATT
>SVQF01000108.1 GCA_015065445.1 Oscillospiraceae bacterium
GGTCGGAATTGAATATGACGAACTGTGCCAGAAAATTGTAGACCTTTCACTCAAAAAATACGAAGGATAACGCAATGAACAAACTTACACTTTCTGAAATTGTTAAAAATATTGACTGCACGTGCGACTTTGACGGCGACGTTGAAATTCTTGACGTTAACACTGACACTCGCACAACAAAATCGGGCGACCTGTTTATTGCCCTTGTGGGCGAAAAATTCGACGGTCACGACTACGTCGGCAAGGCTGTTGAAAGCGGTGCCGTCGCAGTTGTATGCTCAAAGCCTGTTCAGACTTCGGTGCCTGTGATTACCGTACCCGATACCGAAAAGGCACTTCAGCAGATAGCTGCGTACTATCTTACAACGCTCAACATAAAGGTTGTTGCGGTTACGGGCAGCAACGGCAAAACCACCACACGCAATATGATTACACGTGTGCTGCAGACAAAGTACAACGTGTACTCTACAAAAAAGAATTTTAACAACGAAATCGGTCTGCCAAAGAGCGTGCTGGAACTTGACGGTTCGTACGATATTGCCGTGCTTGAAATGGGTATGAACCATTTTGGCGAAATCCGTACGCTCACAAATATTGCAAAGCCCGACGTTGCGGTTATAACAAACATAGGCAAGGCACATATAGGCAACCTCGGCTCGCAGGAGAATATCTGCAAGGCGAAGTTTGAAATACTCGAGGGTCTTAAAAGCGGCGGCTTGATTGTGCTTAACGCCGACGACCCGTTTCTTTACAGTGCCGATACAAAGGAATTCAACAAGGTATTTATCGGCTTTGATTCCTCAAAGGGAACAGCACTCACTGCCGAAAATATTGAGTCGAGCGGCGAGGGCACACGCTTTACCGTAGTTTATAACGGCGAAAAAACCGACGGCTATATACCGCTCCCCGGCAAGTACAACGTTGCCAATCTGCTCGAGGCTGTTTACGTCGGAATACACTTTGGCGTTGACGTCAGGGCGGCACTTGATTCGGTCAGCGACTACACGCCCGAGGCTATGCGTACCGACGTAATTGTGGCAGGCGGCGTTTCGGTTATACGTGACTACTATAATTCAAGCCCCGACTCAGCGAGAGTGGGACTTGAGGCACTTAAAACATATAACAAAAACGGCAAAAAATTCGCCCTCCTCGGCGAAATGCTCGAACTCGGCGAGTACAGTGCCGCCGAGCATAAAAAACTCGGCGAACTCTGTGCAGGTTACGACCTTGACGGCGTGTTCTTCATCGGTAAAGATTACGTAGAGTTCAGCGACGGTATGCCCGAAAAATCAATCTGCTGCGACTCGGCAGAGCGTGACTACTTCCTTTCAAAGATTAAAGAGTTTGCCCAAAGCGGCGTGCTTACAGACGGCGACGTGGTGCTTGTAAAAGGCTCCCGTGGAATGAAAATGGAAGAGGCGTACGAAGTGCTTATGAGCGTGCTTGAAAAATAATTAATCACATAACAAAACCGTCTGCATACTTGCGTATTCAGACGGTTTTTTATGTTGTTAGGGGCAAAAGGATAAAGCCAAAACCTAACCTTCTTTATGACGGACGCCCCAAGGCCGCTTCCTTTTTTAATTCATCAATGCAAAAATACCTACGCTCAGTCCGCTTACAGCCATAAGTGCGGCAAGCACAATTGCAATTATCCGTGTCCAGTTTTTGTGCATATGTTTTACCTTTCGTTCCTTCTTAACCAATTCCAATAAAATATACGCCAGAATCTGTTACTGCGTAAAGAATGTATATATCGCTAAATAAACCGGGGAAAAAGTCAGAATAGCGGTCTCCTGTTACATCCGGTGTTAATGTCTTGCAAAGCATATTGCGAATTACAAGGTTTTCATCGGTAACACCCAATACTGCAGTGTTAAATGCGTCAAGTTGTTGTATTCCTTCTTCAACTTCTCTTTCTGATAATTTGTCACCAAGGAAATACGAATTTGCCTTTTTAATTGAACCTTGCTCGTTGTAAATATACGTCTTTTTCAACGTGCTACGTACTTCAGGCGTGAGTTCTGAATTAATCTGATAAAAACGTTCTGTAAGTGTTACATTATTGATTTTATTGGTAAGAACCCTTGCGAACACGTTTTTTGATTCGCCGTAATTTGCAACATATGCCTTGCTGAGTCCGATATAATCCATCGGATATTCATATTTATTTCTGAATTCAGATTCGGTTATTTCACCTCTGAACATTTTAATTATTCCGTCTGTTATATCATTTGCAGAATTTCCTACCTTCGAAGGAGAAGGCTCTTTAACCGTCACATTGCAGGTGTAGTTCTTTTTGTTCAGCGTAGCGGTGATTGTTGCAGTGCCAACGCCTTTTGCACTTATTACGCCCTTTGAAACCGTTGCAACCTTTGTGTTGCTCGATTTCCATGCAGGTGTTCTTTTTGTGCCGTTAAGTTTTATTGTTTTTCTGTTGTGGATTGTGATTGTTGCGGTTTTTGCCGAAATGCTCGGCGTTTCAACGTAAACGGTGCATTTTAGCTTTTTGCCTGCAACCTTGGCGGTAACAATCGTTTTGCCCTTGTTCTTTGCGGTTACAACGCCTTTGGTGCTGACTGTGGCGGTCTTTTTGTTGCCGACTGTCCACTTAACCTTTTTCTTTGTGCCGGTAACTTTAAGCGTGTACTTTGTGCCTTTTGTAATGTATATTTTTGTTTTGTTAATTTTGATTTTGGACGCTGCCTCGGCAACGATTACGCTGCTCGGTGACGAGGCGTCAACTACGGGAGCAATGTTTACCATGCAAAGCGCCATAACAAAACACAGTGCGGCTTTAACAATCTTTTTCATACGTTCTCCTCTTATTTCATAAATTCGTTTGCAGCAAGCACAAGCTTCTGAGCAACTGCGGCAGCCTCTGCCTTGCTGTTTCCTATTGCGGTGATGTATGCCTTAATCTTCGGCTCAGTACCGCTTGGGCGAACGATTACCTTGTTGCCGCCCTCAAGTGCAAACGCAAGCACGTTTGACTTTGGCAGGTCGATTGTTTCTTCCTTGCCGTCGGTAAACACTGTTTTGCTTGCCTTGTAGTCCGACACTGCAACAACCTTGTAGCCTGCGATTTCTTTTGGTGCGTTTGCACGCAGAGAGTCCATAATGCCAGCCATCTTTTCCATACCTGCAGCACCCTCAAAGGTGTATGATTCAACGGTGTTGTTGTAGTAACCGAACTCGTCGTAAAGCGAATTCATTACGTCAACAAGGTTCATACCCTTCATCTTGTAGTACGCAGCCATTTCGCAGATAAGCATTGACGCAACAACGGCGTCCTTATCCCTTGCGTGTGTGCCTGCAAGGTAGCCGTAACTCTCTTCAAATCCCATAACAAAGTCGGACGCTCTGCCTTCTTCTTCAAGATTTGTAATAAGCTCGCCTATATACTTAAAGCCTGTGAGCAGATTCTTGAACGTGCAGTTATATTTTTTTGCAATAACTTCCGCAAGGTCGGTAGAAACAAAGCTCTTAACAGCGATTGCAGACTCGGGAAGATTGTCCTTTGCCTTACGCTCTGAAAGAATGTAGTTAAGCAGCATTGCACCCACTTCGTTACCGCTCATCAGCACAAGTTCGCCCGACTTGTCGGGAACTGCAATACCCACACGGTCGCAGTCGGGGTCGGTTGCAAGAAGAATGTCCGCACCGATTTCTTTGTTCATTTTAAGCCCGATTTCAAACACCTGCTTGATTTCGGGATTCGGGAACGGGCAGGTCGGGAAGTTGCCGTCGGGATTTTCCTGCTCAGGCACAACGTAAACCTTGTCTATGCCGATTCTGCCGAGAATCTGGCGAACAGGCTTGTTGCCCGTGCCGTTAAGCGGAGTATATATTACTTTAAGGTCGGCAGCCTTTACAATGTCGGGATTGATGCACTGCTTCTGCACCTCGTCAAGAAATACGTCGATTACTTCCTGACCGATGTACTCGATTCTGCCGTCGGCAACAGCCTCGTCAAAATCAACCTTCTTAATACCTGTGAAGTAGTCAACCTTCTGAATAAAGTCGTAAGTCTCGGCAGCCTCTTCGTCGGTCATCTGATAACCCTTGGGGTTGTAGCACTTGTAACCGTTGTACTTTGCAGGGTTGTGCGATGCGGTGAGGATAATGCCGCTTGAGGTGTGAAAGTGCCTTATTGCAAACGAAAGGCACGGAGTGGGTTCAAGTTCTTCGTAAATATAAACCTTTATGCCGTTTGCGGCAAGAACCGACGCAGCCTCTTTGCTGAAGTAATCACTCTTGATTCTTGAATCGTAGCCGATTGCGATAGACGGGTTTTCGTAATTCTTGTTGAGAAAATCCGAAAGTCCCTGAGTGGCTCTGCCCACCGTGTAGATGTTCATACGGTTTGTTCCCGCACCGATTACGCCACGAAGTCCTGCGGTGCCGAATT